>NZ_ALVC01000126.1:0-54003 GCF_000293195.2 Sphingomonas sp. LH128 | reverse complement strand
ACCGCGACATGCCCGCCATCATCGAGATGGTGAAGGGCGTGCGCGCGATGGGCATGGAAACCTGTATGACGCTGGGCATGCTGACGCCCGATCAGGCCGACATGCTGAGCGACGCGGGCCTCGATTACTACAACCACAACATCGACACTTCGCCTGAGCGCTACGATCAGGTCATCACCACGCGCACGATGGAAGACCGCCTCGATACGCTGTCGAACGTGCGCATGGCGGGCATCAACGTATGCTCGGGCGGCATCGTCGGCATGGGCGAGACCCGCGCCGATCGCGTGGGCTTCGTCCACACGCTGGCTACGCTGCCGGAGCACCCGCAGTCGGTCCCGGTCAACGCGCTGGTGCCGGTGAAGGGCACGGTGCTGGGCGACATGCTGGCCGATACGCCGCTCGCGAAGATCGACGACGTGGAGTTCGTCCGCACTGTTGCCGTGGCGCGGATCACCATGCCGCTGTCGATGGTGCGCCTCTCTGCGGGCCGCGAGTCGATGTCGGAGATGACGCAGGCGATGTGCTTCATGGCCGGCGCCAACTCGATCTTCACCGGCGACAAGCTGCTCACCGCGCCCAACGCGGGCGACGACAGCGATCTGGCGATGTTCGCACGCCTCGGCCTCAAGCCGATGGCGATCGAACTGACGCCTGCGCAAGTCGAAGCCCAGCGTATGCCCAAGGGCTGCGCCAAGCTGGAAGCGGCCGAGTGATGAAACGGGCGGGATCAATGCTGCTGGCGTTGTCCTGCCTCCTTTGCGTGCCGGGCGTTGCGGTTGCCGAAGCGCCTGCATCCACTCCGATCACGATCGGACAAACACACCTCGTTGCCTCTGCCGATGGCGACCAGCGACAGGTCAACGTCTATCTGCCCGAAGGTTACGCGGAGGGGACCAAGCACTATCCGGTGCTGTATCTCATCGATGGCGGCCTTTCGCAGGACTTCCTGCATGTTGCCGGAACGAGCGCGCTGAATGCGATCTGGGGCCGCTCGCTGCCGGTCATCGTCGTCGGGATCGAGAGCAAGGACCGCCGCGCCGAGCTGATCGGCAGTGCTGGCAATGCCGCGCAGCACAAGCAGTACCCGACGGCTGGACAGTCCGCACGGTTTCGCGCCTTCCTGCGTGACAAGGTCAAGCCGCTGATCGAGGCGGACTATCGCACCAATGGCGACGATGGCGTCATCGGTGAATCGCTCGCGGGCCTATTCATCGTCGAGACGTGGCTGCGCGAACCCGGCCTGTTTCACCGTTACGCCGCCATCGACGCGAGCCTGTGGTGGGATGACGCGGCCCTCGCGAAAGCGGCTGCAGGTCTCATCGCGACGTCTCCCCGGACCGGTTCGCTGTACCTGACATATTCGAACGAAGGTCAGGAAACCGCTCAGGCCGCGCAGCGCGTCGCCACAGCGGGCGGCTCGCTGGTCTGCCTCTCGCCGCGTGAGGATCTGACCCATGCGACGGCCTACCACGTCCTCTCGCCGCAGGCGCTGCAGTTCCTGTTTCCGACCGCCAACAAACAAGACCCCGAATGGGGCTTCGAGGTGCCATGTTCAAAAAAATCCTGATCGCAAACCGGGGCGAGATCGCCTGCCGCGTCATCAAGACGGCGCGCCGCATGGGTATCGCTACGGTCGCCGTCTATTCCGACGCCGACGCCCGTGCGCCGTTCGTGCAGATGGCGGATGAGGCGGTTCACATCGGCCCGGCGCCTGCCGCGCAGTCGTACCTGATCGCCGACAAGATCATCGCCGCCGCCAAGCAGACCGGCGCCGACGCCGTGCACCCCGGCTACGGCTTCCTGTCCGAGCGCACGTCCTTTGCCGAGGCACTCGCCGCAGAGGGCATCGAGTTCATCGGCCCTCCCGTGAACGCGATCGCGGCGATGGGCGACAAGATCGAGTCCAAGAAGCTCGCCAAGGCCGCCGGCGTCAACGTCGTCCCCGGCTTCGTCGGCGAGATCGAGGATACCGAGCACGCCGTGCGCATCTCGGCCGAGATCGGCTACCCGGTGATGATGAAGGCCAGCGCGGGCGGCGGCGGCAAGGGCATGCGCCTCGCCTATAACGAAAACGACGTGCGTGAAGGCTTCGAGGCGACCAAGCGCGAGGGCCTGAACTCGTTCGGCGACGACCGCGTCTTCATCGAGAAGTTCATCCTCAACCCGCGCCACATCGAGATCCAGATCCTCGGCGACAAGCACGGCAACATCCTCTACCTGAACGAGCGCGAATGCTCGATCCAGCGCCGCCACCAGAAGGTGGTCGAGGAAGCGCCGTCACCCTTCGTCACGCCCGCGATGCGCAAGGCCATGGGCGAGCAGTGCGTCGCCCTGTCGCGCGCGGTGGGATACTACTCGGCGGGCACGGTGGAACTGATCGTCTCGGGCGCGGATCCGACGGGCGAGAGCTTCTACTTCCTCGAAATGAACACCCGCCTGCAGGTGGAGCACCCCGTCACCGAAGCGATCACCGGCGTCGACCTTGTCGAGCAGATGATCCGCGTCGCGGCGGGTGAAAAGCTGGAACTGACGCAAGACGACGTGAAGATCGACGGCTGGGCCATCGAGAACCGCGTCTACGCCGAAGATCCCTATCGTGGCTTCCTGCCCTCGACGGGCCGCCTCGTGCGCTACAATCCGCCGGTCGAAGGCTGGACGGATGACGGCGAAGAGAACGGCCGCCGCGGCGTGGACGGCGTCCGCGTGGACGACGGCGTCTACGAAGGCGGCGAAGTCTCGATGTTCTACGATCCCATGATCGCCAAGCTCATCACTTGGGGCGAGACGCGCGACGAAGCGGCGGACAAGCAGATCGCCGCGCTCGACGCCTTCGAGATCGAGGGCCTTGGCCACAACATCGACTTCGTCTCGGCCATCATGCAGCACCCGCGCTTCCGTTCGGGCGAACTGACCACCGGCTTCATCGCCGAGGAATATCCCGAGGGCTTCCACGGCGCGCCTGCGTCGGACGAAATCAAGGTACAGCTGGCCGCCGTCGCCGCCTTCGTCGCCACCGCGCGCGCTGATCGCTCGCGCCGGGTCGAAGGCCAACTGGGCGGCCCGCTCGATCCTCCGGGCGAGTGGACCGTCACCATCGATGGCAGCACGTTCGCGGTCGAACTCGACGAGGACCTGCTGACGGTCAATGGCGAGGAAGTCGAGCTGGAGCTCGAGTACACCCCGGGCGACCGCTTCGTGGATGCGGAAGTCGATGGCGAGGACTTGACGCTCAAGCTGGACGTCACTCGCACCGGTTTCCGGATGACCACGCGCGGCGCGATCCACAAGGTGGACTGCCTGCCCGCGCACATCGCCGGCTACACGCAGCACATGATCGAGAAGATCCCGCCGGATCTCTCGAAGTACCTGATCTGCCCGATGCCGGGCCTGCTCGTTTCGCTCAATGTGGGCGAGGGCGACAAGGTCGAGGCCGGCCAACCGCTGGCGGTGGTGGAAGCCATGAAGATGGAGAACATCCTGCGCGCCGAGAAGTCGGGCACGGTGAAGTCCGTCAACGCCAAGGCGGGGGAAAGCCTTGCGGTCGATGCGATCATCCTCGAGATGGAGTGATATGCATCTCGATCACGACCCTGCCGCGCCTCCAGGCGAAACCATAGGCTTCGACGACTTCCTCAAGGTGGACATCCGCATCGGCACTATTGTCGGCGCGGAAGTCTATGAGGACGCACGGAAACCCAGTTATAAGCTGCGGATCGATTTCGGTCCCGGCATCGGCGAGAAGAAGAGCGTGGGCCAGGTAGCAGCGCTCTATTCTCCCGAGGAACTGACCGGGCGACAGGTGGCGGCGGTCGTAAACTTTCCCGTTCGCCAGATCGGCAAGGCGCTGTCCGAAGTGCTGACGCTCGGCTTCGCGGACGAGGAGGGGCGAGTGACGCTGTTCTCGCCCGACAAGCGCGTACCCGATGGATCGCGGCTGTTCTGATGGCGGGGCTGGGAGATATGCTCGCTGGGGCGGAGCCGCTGGAAGGCGGTTTCGCGCTGGAAATCACCGAGGACTGGCTGCAGGGGCGCACCGCTTACGGAGGACTGACTTCGGCAATCGCATTGGCGGTGGCAAAAGGTGTTTCCGAGGATCTGCCGCCGCTGCGCTCGGGTCAGTTTTCGATGGTCGGGCCATTGTCCGGGCGCATCGAGGCTCGCGCGAAAGTGCTGCGGCAGGGGCGCAATGCGACCTGGGTTTCGGTCGAACTGACCGGCGAGGCGGGAGTGGGATTCACCGCCGCTTTCGTCTTCATGCGCCGGATCGAGAGCGTGCTGTCGATCGATCACTATCCGCTGCCGGACGGCGTCATTCCGCTCGACGAGGCGAAGCCGGTGCCGATGGATCATGCCCCGGCTTTCCTGCGCAATCACTTCGAGGCGCGCTTCGCCATGCCGAAGAATGCGCTGGGCGAGGCGGACCTCGCCTGGTGGGTGCGGCCGCGCGAGCGCGGGGGCCTCGATCCCGAACTAGAGTGCCTGCTGTGCGGCGATGTGCTGCCGGTGGCGGTCTGGCCGCTGCTGGGCTTCAAGGTGCCGATTTCCTCGATGCAATGGCACGTCAACATGCTGGACGCGAAGCCCTCGGCAGAGGGCTGGTGGATGATCCGTTCGACCAGCCTGCATGCGGCGCATGGCGGGGCGAGCGAGCATATCATGCAGTGGAACGCGGATGGTGTTCCGGCCGTCGCGGGCATGCAGTCGGTCGCCGTGTTCGGCTGAGCACTCAGCGGCCGCGCATGCCTTTGATGAAGGCGTAACTGCCGCCGCCGAACACCGCGATGGCAAGGGTAAAGCCGATCCCGGCACCCCATTTCGCACCTTCGGCTCCCCAGAGAAAACCGCCTGCCGTGAGGCCCAGCAGCGGCAGGACGATCAGCAGCAGGCAGCCGATGACGGGCATCAGGCGGTGCCCATCAGCCTTTTCGCGAAGAATAGCTTGAACACCACAAAGCCGATGGTCGCCACGGCGGCCGAGGCCATGTGCAGCAGCCAGAACTGCGTCGTCGGCATCGTCGAGAACAGCGTGCCGATCTTGCCCACGGCAAGGTTCGCGCCGAAGAACGACAGGTAATAGATGCCCACGATCGAGGCGTTCAGCGCGCGCGGGGCAAGGCGGGTGAACAGCGCGAGGCTCACCGGCAGCAGGTGCGCGAAGCCGATCGAGTTCACCAAGTGAAACATCACGGGCCAGAATAGGCCAATCTTTCCGGTACCTTGCGTCGCCGCAGCCATATAGAGGCACGCCGCGCCGCCGACGATGAAGGCGCAGCCGAGGATCATCTTGCCCAGTTCGTCCGGCTCCTTGCCGGTGCGCTTGCCGACGAAGGCCCAGAACGCGGCGACGGCCACCAGCATCGAGAAGCTGAGCGTCGCGTCGATGGTGATCATCCAACTGGACGGCAGCGTCTCACCCATGAAGCTGAGCTGGAACTGCTGATCGGCCCAGACGAGATAAGCGTTGAAAATCTGCTGGTTGGTCAGGAGCGAGATGCCCATGATCGGCACCAGTACCAGCACGGCCAGAAGACGTGGGCCGTCTCCCTTCTCGAACGTGGCGCGGGGCTCGGAGGACTTGGCGGCCTTGCTGTCGGCGGGCAGCCAGGGCTTTGCGTAGATGTACAAAAGCAGGCCGAGCACCATGACCACGCCGGCGCAGCCGAAGCCCCAGTGCCAGCCGACTTTCTCACCCAGCGTGCCCGAGATCAGCGGCGCGACGATTACCGAGACATTGATAAATATGTAGAAAATCTGGAACGCCATCGCGCGGCGGATATCGCCCTGCTTGTAGAGTTCGCCGACCTGGCTGGCGATGTTGCCCTTGAACAGGCCGACGCCGACCACCAGAGATATCAGCGCCAGCAGGAAGGCGCTTTCGAACGCCATCAGGAAATGGCCGAGCGACATGACCACGCCGCCCGCGATCAGCGCGGCGCGGCGGCCGAGCAGCAAGTCGGCCAGAATGCCGCCGAGGATCGGGGTCAGATAGACCAAGGCCGTGTAAAGGCCGAATATTTCGGAAGCCAGCGGCTGTCCGGACAGGCCCGGGAACACGTGCGTTGTCACCCAGTCGAGCCCGATCACGCCCTCCTGCCGCCCCGGCACCAGCAGGTACTTGACCATGTAGAGCGTCAGCAGCGTCTGCATCGAATAGTAGGAAAACCGCTCACACCCCTCGACCAAGCCGAGCAGGCCTAACCCTTTGGGATGGCCCAGGAAAGCGCGGTCGTCTCGCGCCGCTTCTTCAGGGAAGTCGAGGTTGGGCGTCGCTTCGGGTGCGGTCATGTCTGTCCCGTAATTATCTTGTGCATCGGCGTAATCGCCGTTCCTGCGCGAGCAATGTCATGTCGATGTAACAGGGTCAAACCTGAATGCGTGGCTAATGAAAAGGCGGCAGGCCGATCGACCTGCCGCCTTCCGCAACGCCCCGGGGGATTCGCACGGGGCGTCTTGGCCCCCCGGCCAGCGTGACAAACGCCTACTCCATTGAAAGAGCATGCAAATATACAACGTTCGCGAGCCTGCATCGATCCGGGCTTCGTCGCTGCACGGCCACAAAGCGGCGCATAAGCACTGTGTTTTGCAGGGTGCACTCAACGGCACTCAACGGCACTCAAAGATGCCACAAGGCGCCACGAGGTGAATGGCAGTGACGTACCCGCCATCGTCATTGCGAGCGTAGCGAAGCAATCCAGAGCGGTTTAGGCGGCTCTGGATTGCTTCGCTACGCTCGCAATGACGACGTTGAGGGATGGTGCTCAGGAGAGCGTCAGCGCCCCAATTCCTCGTCGAGGAACACCGCCACGTCTTCCAGCGAAACCTGCTTGTCGAGGTAGGTCTGGCCGATGCCCTTCATCAGCAGGAAGGGCAGGGTGCCGGCGTCCATCTTCTTGTCGTGGAGCATGTGCTGCACGAGAGCGGCACCGTCGCAGTCCATCCCGAGCGCCCTGAGGCTGGCAGGCAGCCCTATCTCGCCGATATGCTGCGCGACATGCTCGGCGCTCGCCTGCGGCATCAGCCCGCGCCTTGCCGAGTAACGCGCCGCCAGCACCATGCCGAGCGCGACGCCCTCGCCGTGGAGCAGGCGGTCGCCGAAGCCGGTCTCGGCCTCCAGCGCGTGGCCGAAGGTGTGGCCGAGGTTTAGCAGGGCGCGGCGGCCGGTGGTCTCGAACTCGTCCTCGGCGACGATGCGCGCCTTGGCCGCGACCGAATGCGCCACCGCATATTCGCGAAGCGCGCTGTCGCCCGCCAGCATCGCGGCGGCATTGCCGTCGCACCAGGCGAAGAAGTCGGCGTCGTCGATCAGCCCGTACTTCACGACTTCGGCATAGCCCGCGCGCAAGTCCCGCTCGGGCAGGGTTTCCAGCGCCGAGAGGTCGGCCAGCACCAGCGAGGGCTGGTGGAACGCGCCGACGAGGTTCTTGCCGGCCGGCGTGTTGATCGCGGTCTTGCCGCCGACGCTCGAATCTACCTGTGCCAGCAGCGTGGTGGGCACCTGGATGAAGTGGCACCCGCGCTTCAGCACCGAGGCGCAGAAGCCGGTGAGGTCGCCGATCACGCCGCCGCCCAGCGCGATGATGTGATCGCCGCGCTCCACTTCGAGGCCGAGCAGCCAGTTCACCGTGGCCGAGAGTTCGTCCCACGACTTGGTCGCCTCGCCCGCAGGCAGGATGCGCCAGTGCGGTTCGTGGCCGTTGTCGCGCAGGGACTTTTCCACCACGTCGCCCCAGGCCGCGTGGACGTTGGCGTCGGTGACGATTGGCACGCCGCGCTTGCGCAGCTTGCCCCGGCAGTTGGGGGCGAGTTCCGCGAGCAGCCCGGCGCCGACGCGCACTTCGTAAGGGCGACCGGCGATATCGACGGGGATCACAGCCATTGGGAAATTCCCTGAAGTACTTTGTTGATCGTCTGGACGTGCGGGCCTGCGCTGCTCAGCACGTGGATCGGCGCCTGGCAATAATGCTGCGCCCGTTCCTCGCGCAGGCGGCCGAGAATTTCGCGCGGGTTGCCGCCGCGCAGCAGCGGGCGGTTCTCCTTTCGCGCAGTGCGCTCGACGAGGGTATCGACCTCGCTGTCGAGCCAGATCGTGATCGCCTTGTCGAGGATCAGCGCGCGGGTTTCGGCATTGACGAAGGCGCCGCCGCCGGTGGCGATGACGATGCGCTGCCGTCTGGTCTCGCTGTCCGTGATCAGGCGCGCAATCACCCGGCGCTCGCCGTCGCGGAAATAGTCCTCGCCATAAGCGTCGAAGATTTCCGGGATGCTCATCTGCGCGGAGCGTTCGATCTCGTCGTCGGCATCGACGAAGGGGCAATCGAGCAGGTTCGCAAGCCGCTTGCCGACGCTGGACTTGCCCACGCCCATCATACCGACAAGCACGATGGGCCGGTCGATACGGCGGGCGAGCGCTGCAATTTCCTGCGCGGAAAACCGGGTTTGTTGAACGTCCATTGCCCGATCGCCTATAGTTGCGCTAGGTCGCAGCGCAAGCATGGTGAAGGAAGCCGAGTGAACATCGTAAAGCGCAGGCGCCGTATAGCGTCGGCCGTTGCCATTCTCCTGCCGATTGCCGTGGTCGGCCTTGGTATTGCCGCATGGAATGACGCGGGCGTGCAGCCGGTGACGCAGCAGACCGTCTCGATCCCGCTGCCGGAACTGTCGAAATGAGAGCGGTGCACCTGCTCGCGGGAGGCGCCTTGGCGCTGACTTCGGTGTGGGCGGTGGCGCAGGACAGCCCCGAATCGCTGCTGCCCAAGATGTTCGACGAGCCCGCACCCGCGCGCACGGCCACGCCGCGTCCGCAGGCGCCGCGCACCCAGGCACCTAAGCCGCAAACTTCCTCCGCGCCGAGTGCTGCGGCGTCGAGCGCTCCGCGTCCCGCCGCGACATCGACCCCGGTGGTGCAGGCGATCCCGACCGGTACGCCGGGCGCGACGCCCACGGTGATCGCGCAGGACGACGGCACCTTGCGCCGTATCCCGAGCCTCGAGGAACTCGAGAAAATGTCGCCCGAGGATTTCGAGGCGCTGCTCGGGGCCAAGGTGGTGATCGACATGCCGCCCGCCGCGCGGCGCTCCGCCGACGAGGCGGGGATGCTCGGTGCCGACGAAGGGGGGCTGCCGCTGGCCTCGCTCGCCGGGCAGAACGGCAGCCTGATCCGCGTCGCGCTGGAAGGCAACCGGGGGCAGCTTGTTTCGCGCTGGGGGCATATCCTGTTGCGCCGCGCGCTGGCCTCGCGCCTCAATCCGCCGAGCGGGATGAGCGCGGCCGACTTCATGGCGATGCGCGTCGGCCTGCTGCTGCGCATGGGCGAGACCGATGCGGCGCGCGTGGTGCTGCAGGACCTCGACATCGCCGATTACACCCCGGCGTTCGGGCAGGTGGCGTTCGACGTCTATGCCCGCAATGCCGACTTCACCGGCATGTGCCCGGTGATGGCGACGCAGGGCTCGCTGCGTGACGATGCCGCGTGGAATACCTCGCGCACCATCTGCGAGGCGTTTCGTGGCAACAGCACGGCGGCGATCTCGAAGCTGGAGCGCGACCGGGTTCGCGGCAAGATGGACCAGATCGACCTGCTGCTCGCGCAGAAGTACGCAGGCGCGGCCGGCAAGGCGCGGCGCGCGGTGACGATCGAGTGGGACAAGGTCACGACGATGACGCCGTGGCGCTACGGTCTCGCGATCGGAACGGGGCTGGAACCGCCGACCGCGCTGATGGCCACGGCCGGGCTGTCCTACGATTATGCGACGGCGCTGGCGCCGATGGTCAGCCTTGGCCGCCGGGCGGCGGCGGCGGATCGTGCCGCGGCGGCGGGCGTGCTGTCCAACGCGGCGATGGTGGACCTCTATTCGCAGATCTTCGCCGATCCCGATGTCACCGGCGAGTGGCAGGACCGCGCGGAATCGCTGCGGGACGCTTATGTGCAGCAGGACCCCGCCGCTCGGCTGGCGGCGATGCAGGCGCTTTGGAACGTGACCGGGTCGGCGCTCTATGCGCGGCAGGTGCTGACGGCCGCTGCCGCCGCGCGCATGGCGCCCAGCGCCGACATGGCCGACAGCGCGTCCTCGCTGATCGCCTCGATGCTGGCGGCGGGATACGACGCCAATGCCCTGCGCTGGTCGAGCGTGGTCGAGGCCGGATCGCGGGCATGGGGCATGCTGATCCTTGCGGCACCGGGGCGCGTGGCGACGGTCGGCAGTTCTACGCTCAATACGTATGTCGATGACGACGACAGCACGCAGAAGCGCCGCTCGGCCTTCCTTGCCGCCGGTCTTGCCGGGCTGGAGCGCGTCGATCGCGCCGACGCCGAGCGGGTCACCCGCGATGCCGGGATGGACATGGCTGGAAGCACGCGCTGGACTCAGGCGATCGACCATGCCGCCAGTCGCGGCGACGAAGCCAGTGTCGCGCTGCTCGCGGCCTTCGGCATGCAGGGCGACAACTGGCAGCGCATGACGCCGCGCCACCTCTATCACATCGTCTCGGCGCTGCGGTCGGTGGGGCTCGACGCCGAAGCGCGGATGATCGCCGCCGAGGCGGTCGCGCGGGTCTGAGCGCAGTGACTGTGGCCGCGGCCGGGAACGATCTCGCCGAGCGGTTCCTGGCGATGCTGGCGGCGGAACGCGGCGCGGCGGCCAATACGCTCGCCGCCTATCGCCGCGACCTCGAAGCCGCGCGCGAGGTGCTGGGCGATGTCGCCAATGCCACGCCCGAGGCATTGGAGGGGCTCGGAGGCGCGTGGAGCGGACTGGCGGCGTCCAGCCTCGCCCGGCGGTGTTCGGCGCTGCGGCAGTTCTATGGTTTCCTGATCGATGAAGGGCTGCGCAAGGACGATCCTTCCGGTGCGCTGCCCAAGGGGCGCGTGCGCCGCCCGCTGCCGCGCCTGCTCAGTCACGAAGAAGTCGAGCGGTTTCTCGCGCAGGCGGACGAGGAGGCGACTTCCGAGCGGTCCGACGCGGTGCGGCTGCTGGCGCTGCTCGAACTGCTCTACGGGTCCGGCCTGCGCGCGACCGAACTGGTTTCGCTCCCCGTCACCGCAGTGCCGCGGGATGCGCCGTTTCTCCACATAACCGGCAAGGGCGGGCAGCAGCGCATGGTGCCGGTCAGCACCCGCTCTCGCGCGGTGCTGTCGCGCTGGCTGGCGTTGCGGAAGGGGACCTCGCGGTTCCTGTTCCCGTCGAGCGGGGCAAGCGGTCACCTGACGCGCGTGCGGCTGTTCCAGTTGCTGCGGGCACTGGCGGGCAGGGCGGGGCTCGATCCGGAGCGCGTCTCGCCGCACGTGCTGCGCCATGCCTTCGCAACTCACCTGCTGGAAGGCGGCGCGGATTTGCGCGTGCTGCAGATGCTGCTCGGCCATGCCGACATCGCGACGACGCAGATCTATACGCATGTGGACAGCGCGCGGCTGGTGGAACTGGTGAACTCGCGCCATCCGCTCGCGAAGGGGCAGATGTAGGGCGCAAGGGAACAAGCCCGCCGTGCGACTCGTTGCGCGAAGGGCAAGAATCGCGGGTGGCGGCCCGCAGAATGGAGGAAGGGAGCGACATGGTATCCAACGTGAAGCGCGTGGTTCGGGCCGGAGTTCGGGGAGGCGCGGTCGTCTCGGCGCTGGGGCTGCTGGTGGTCTCGGCGGGGCCGGCGCGGCTGGAGGCGCAGGCGTCGAAAGCGCCGCAAGTCTATGCGATCAGTGCTGCCGACAAGTCGCAAGGGGCCAAGGCCCATCCCGAACTGCTGGCCGAATTCGGCGGCGGCCTGACCGGTCCGCAGGCCAGCTACGTCGAGCAGGTTGGCAAGCGAATCGCGGTGCAGTCGGGCCTGTCGAACGCGACGGGGGATTTCACCGTCACCCTGCTCAATTCGCCGGTGAACAACGCTTTCGCGATTCCCGGCGGCTATATCTACGTGACGCGCCAGCTGACCGCGCTGATGAACAACGAGGCGGAGATGGCGGGCGTGCTCGGCCACGAGGTCGGCCACGTCGCCGCGCGGCACTCGGCGCAGCGGCAGAAGGCGGCGCAGCGCAACCAGATCCTTGGCGTGCTGGGCTCGGTGCTGGCGGGCGCGGTGCTGGGCGACAACGCTTTCGGGCAATTCGGGCAGAAGCTGTTTTCGCAAGGTTCGCAGCTACTTACGCTGAAGTTCTCACGCTCGCAGGAGCTGCAGGCGGACCAGCTGGGCATTACCTACCTCAAGCGCGCGGGCTACGATCCGCGCGCGATGTCGAGCGTGCTGGAAAGCCTTGCGCGGCAGAACGCGCTGGAGGCGCAGCTGCGCGGGAGCACGAATCAGACGCCGGAATGGGCCTCGACTCACCCCGATCCCGCCTCGCGCGTGCGCTCCGCACTGACATATGCGGGGCAAGGGAGCAGCGGCACCACGAATCGTGACACTTTCCTCACGCGAATCGACGGGCTGGTCTATGGCGACGACCCCAAGCAGGGCGTCGTGGACGGCCGAAAGTTCACGCATCCGACACTTCGATTCGCCTTCGAGGCCCCTGACGGCTTCTTCATGGTCAACGGAACGCAGGCTGTTACGATCAGCGGATCGTCGGGGAAGGCACAATTTTCCGGCGGGAAGCTGACCGGCAGCCTCGATTCGTACATCACCGGCGTCTTCGCCGGGCTGACCGAATCGAATCAGGCGCGAATCACTCCCGCCAGCATCGAAAAAACCACGGTGAATGGCATCCCCGCCGCTTACGGAGTCGCACGGGTGCAGCAGCAGAGCGGGGCGGTGGACGTCGTCGTCTTCGCCTACGACTTCGGCAACGGGCAGGCCTATCACTTCCTGACGCTGGCGCAGGCGGGTGGTGCAGAAGTGTTCACGCCGATGTTCCGCTCGATCCGGCGCATCTCGGCGGCGGATGCAGGCAGCGTGAAGCCGCGATTGCTGCGCGTCGTCACTGTAAGGCAGGGCGACACCGTGCGCTCGCTGGCGGCGAAGATGGCCTATACCGACGCGGCGGTGGACCGTTTCCTGGTGCTCAACGGCATGGATGCGAACACCGCGCTGACGCCGGGGCAGAAGGTGAAGATCGTAACCTACTGATATTGCTGCTTTATGGATTCCGCAGGCCACAAAGCGAAAGGGGCGGCAGGTTTCCCTGCCGCCCCTCATTCCTTAATCTGTAAGTACAGTTCAAGTATTCAGATATTAGCTGACGCCCTTCGACATTGCCGACGAGGTCTTCGAGAAGGTCGAAACGAGCTGCGAGCCCATGCCCTGCATGGCGGCAATGGCGGCAACTGCGATGAGAGCGGCGATCAGGCCGTATTCGATGGCGGTTGCACCCTTTTCGTTGCGGCGCAGCTTGGCGAGAAACTTCATGGTGGTCTCCTGATAAAGCAGTCTAGTGTACCCGGTCCGCCTCGCTTCAGTCTCTCTTCTGCGCCTTGGACAATCTCTTTTTAGCCTGCAATCGTTGATAAACGCTTAAGGCTGTTTCACCCTAGTTTTTGGACATCGCGGCCGACGACTTAGCGGCTACGTTGTTCCACATAGATACGGTCTCGCTGGCCACGCCCTGCAGCGTGGCGAAGATGGCCAGTACGATGAAGGCGAGGATCATGCCGTATTCGACCGTGGACGCACCGTCCCGGTTTTCGATGATCGTCTTGAGAAGGCGATGAAGGCGCATGGTCACCGTGCTAGTTCGCGCGAGGGACGTCTGATCCCACGGCAGCGTTAATTAGGCATTAAGGCAGGAGGCACAGCTGGAAAGTCCACCGACACCTTTACTCGTCGTCGCAGGCGCACTCGTGCGTCCCGATGACAGCGGGCGCGACGACGGGCGTTCCGGCACAGTGCTTATGCAGCAGCGCGATTTCATCGGGGTGCATGGCGGCCTATGGGAATTTCCCGGAGGCAAACTGGAGCCGGGTGAGAGCCCGGAGGGCGCCCTTGTACGCGAACTCGAAGAGGAACTGGGCGTAATCGTCGCGCCGGGCGATCTGGAGGCGGTGGGCTTCGCCAGCGGCCGCACCGCTTCGGTCGAGGAAGGCGGGAAGGGGCCGCCGCGCCCGCTCGTGATTCTGCTCTATATGTGCTTCCGCTGGCAGGGCGAGCCGCGCGCCATCGAGGCCGCAGACGTGGCCTGGGTCGCGCCCGGCGCGATCGCGGGGCTGCGGATGCCGCCGCTCGATTACCCGCTGGCCGAGGCTCTCCAACGGCATATGGGGGCTGTGGAAAACAATCTGCAAAAAAGCGGAACATAGGCGTTGACCGATCCCGATTCCCCCCCTAGAGGCAGCCCTCCAAGGCGCCCGTAGCTCAGCTGGATAGAGCATCAGACTACGAATCTGAGGGTCGGACGTTCGAATCGTTCCGGGCGCACCACTCTTCCTTCCGGGGGTGATGTGGTCCTTGTTTGGGTTGAAAATGGTAGGCGCCCGTAGCTCAGCTGGATAGAGCATCAGACTACGAATCTGAGGGTCGGACGTTCGAATCGTTCCGGGCGCACCACCATCCAAAACGAAAAACCCCGCCCTCACCGGCGGGGTTTTTCGTTTTGGCGTTTCATCGCTGCGACCGCACCGGGTCTTGATATTTTGCCCGTCATCCCCGCGAAGGCGGGGACCCAACTGATGACGCCTCGACAGGGAACATCAGGAGATGGGTTCCCGCCTTCGCGGGAATGACGACGCGTGGTGATGATGAACGGCGCTCGGTCACCCTTTCGCCAGAAACCCGCGCGAGAGGCCGTGGTAGAGCTTTTCCCGGCACACCAGCGTGCTGGCGGTATCGGCGATGATCGCTGTCAGGAACAGCGGCAGTATCATCCCGCGGCTTGCGGTGGTCTCCATCAGAATTATCACGGCGGTCAGCGGCGCGCGCACGACGCCGACGAAGTAGCCGGTCATGCCCAGCAGGACGACGGCGGGCATGGGATCGCCTGAGAAGACGTAGGACAGCAGTTCACCGAAGCCCGCGCCCACCGACAGCGATGGGGCGAAAATGCCCCCGGGAGCGCCGGAGATCGCCGTCGCGGCGGTGGCGACGAACTTGGCCGGGCCGAACCAGGGGGAGGCGCTCTGCTGGCCGTCGATCATCAGGCGGGTGGTCTCGTAGCCGGTGCCCCAGGTGGAGCCGCCGGTCATGACGCCGAGCACCGCAACGACAAGCCCGCAGACCAGCGCCGTCGTCACCGGCCGCGCCCGCATGGCTGCGAGCATGGGGTGCTCGCCGCGCGCGCAGGCCAGCAGCAGGCGCGAGAACAGCCCGCCGAGTACGCCGCCGAAGATACCCGCGACTGGCGCGATCATGACGACCGAGCTGACTTCCAGCGTCTGTCGCATGGCTCCGAAGTAGACGTAGTCGCCGGCGATGCCGAGGCTGACGAGGCCCGAGACGACAACCGCGCCCATCACCAGCACCGCGACACGCTGCTCGAAGGCGGCGGCGAGTTCCTCGATGGCGAAGGCGACCCCGGCCAGCGGCGTGTTGAAGGCGGCCGCGACCCCGGCCGCGCCGCCTGCGATTAGCACGCCCGCCGTCATCGGCACGCGCAGCATGCGGTGGCAGGCGACCATGATCGCGGCGCTGACCTGCACCGTCGGCCCCTCGCGCCCGACCGAGCCTCCGGCCAGCAGCATCGTCACCGTCAGCAGTAGCTTGGTGATCGCGGTGCGCATCTGCAGCAGCGGCGAGCGCGCGAGTTCGAGGTTCTCGCCCGCTGCCATGACCTGTGGAATGCCCGAGCCGCGCGCAGCGGGCGCCCAGCGCCGGGTGATGAAAACGACGGCGGCGAAGATCGCAGGCGTCATGACCAGCGGCGCGTAAGGGTGGACGGCGGTGAACCCTCGGAACACTTTCTGCGCGGTGTCACCCGCCCACGCGAAGGCGATGGCGATCAGGCCCAGCAGCACTGCGCCGCCGATCGTCGCGGCCCTGCGGCGGGCGAGGTCGAGCGAGGCGTCGATGCCCGGGACGGCCTTGAAAAAGGCCGTGAAGCGTTCCGAGATGGTCAATGCGGACCCCAAGATGGTCTGGCGGCGCGCTTGTTGCGCGTCTGGACGGGCTCGCGCCTCTATTGGGGCAACGGGTGCGCGAATCGCAAGACCTTTTTGACCCGGATAAATAGAGAGGGCCGGAAGCGACCTCGATCGCTTCCGGCCCTCGGCCACTTTTCCGGTCACCCTGCCAAGGCAGGATGAGGCAGAGGCTTACTGGCCTTCGGGCGTGGTCGCCGCAGCCGCACCGCCTGCGGTCGCGGCGGCGTCCGCGCCCGGCTGGCCGCCGGCGGCCGACTGGGTCGCCTTGGCGAAGTCGGCAGCGCTCATGCCCAGAGCCAGCGAACCGTCGGCACCGAGGCCGAGGTAGGACTTCTTGAGCTGCGCGGCCGAACCGCCGCTGAGGGCCACGGTGACGTTGTCACCTTCGACCTTGCTGACGGTGCCGAGTACGACGCCGTCGCTGCTCTTGATCGGCGCGTCGGCGACGATCGCGGCATCCTTGGCGGCGGTGTTCTCGGCCTTGGCGCCGTTTACGGCCGATTCCAGCTCGGCCTTGGTCATGCCGATGGTGAGGCCCTTGTCGCGCGTCACGAAGGCGTTCTTGGGAAGACCGGCGCGGGCAGTGCCGGTGGAGACGGTGACGATGTCGCCCTGGACGGCCTCGACAGTGCCGACTTCAGCGCCTGCGGCGTCGAAGACCTTGGCGCCGGTGGTCGGGTTGGCCGTTGCGGTCGCCGACGCGGCGGGAGCGGCAGCCGGTGCAGCGGCCTGAGCCATCACGGCAGCAGGAGCGAGGGCGGCCGCAGCGATGGCGGCGGTGATGAGGGTTTTCTTCATGGCGTACTCCTTGTTTGCGGGACCCGTGGGAGGACGAGCCCGGAACAAGCCCCCCTGAAGGGGCGAGAAATGCGGCCCGGCGAACCCGGGCTGGGGTTACCCCGTCCGACTTTCGCCGGCCCCGCCGTGGCGAAACTTCGCACACGGCAGACGGGGTGAGGGACAGGTATAGTCAGGCAAATCCATCGCAGGGTGAACGGTTGCGTGTACAAGGGGCGAGTCGAGCCATTCCCGCGATGAGCCGGTCAACCCTTGTGGAAAACTGCGGATTCCCGCCGTTCTCGCCATCGGGTGATGTACGAGTGGTTGTTGGGATGACCACCACGCGGTCACGAATGGCCAAATCCTCGCGTTGGCGCAAACCGGGCGGCAACCACTTCCGACGCGAGCGGCGAGCGAAATCTGGTCCTTGCCGCCCGCGCCCGCAAAGGTTGCTGCGACGAATGCCGGGAGGGATCGGGCGAACGCCTCCTTCGTGTGCACAAGTTGACATTCGAGGGGAACTTTCGCGGCCTTCGGTGCTTGAACCGGCCGTGGTGGAAGCTCCGGCAGGATGGACGATGCAAGATCAGAACGACGAGGGTGTAGCGCCTTCGGTATGGCGCTATGCCAAGGCTTCGCGCGCGCACGTGGTCGTGGACGCGGCCGATTACTTCGAGGCCATTCGCGAGACGATGGAAGGCGCGCGGCAGCGCATCTTCATGATCGGGTGGGACTTCGATTCCCGCATCCTGCTGACCTCCGGGCGGCGCTGGTGGCAGCGTGGCCGCAAGCGCAAGTTTCCCGCGCGCCTCGGCTCGTTCATGCTCTGGGTGGTGAAGCGCAATCCGGAGCTTGAGATCAGGCTGCTCAAGTGGAACGTCGCCATGCTCAAGTACCTGTTCCGGGGTACGATGCTGTTCGACGTGGTGCGCTGGGCGAAGCATCCGCGCATCGACTTCAAGTTCGATTCCGCCCATCCGGTCGGCTGCAGCCATCACCAGAAGATCGTGGTGATCGATGACAAGGTTGCGGCCTGCGGCGGCATCGACATGACCTCCGACCGCTGGGACACGCCCGACCACCTGCCGCAAGACCCGCGCCGCAAGCGGCCGACCGGGCGGCTCTACGGTCCCTGGCACGACGTCACGATGATGCTGGAGGGCGACGTCGCCGTGACGCTCGGCGAACTGGGGCGCGAGCGCTGGAAGGTCGCCGGCGGCGAAGACCTCGCGCCCTGTCGCCCGCGCGAGGGGACGCCGTGGCCGGAGGGGCTGACCGCCGAGTTCGAGAACGTCGAGATCGGCATCGCCCGCACCCGCGCGGAGTATAACGACTGCCCGCAGGTCGCCGAGATCGAGAAGCTCTTCGTCGAGCAGATCGCCCGCGTGAAGCGCTTCATGTATGCCGAAACGCAGTACTTCGCTTCGCGCGCGATCGCCGAAGCCATCTGCAAGCGGCTGACGGAGGACAATCCGCCCGAGTTCTTTATCGTCAACCCGGTGACCGCCGATGGCTGGCTGGAGCAGCAGGCGATGGACACTGCCCGCGTCGAACTGGTCGAGACGCTGCAGGCGGCCGACGCGCATGGTCGTTTCCGCATCTTCACCCCCTCCAACGCCGAGGGCGAGCCGATTTACGTCCACGCCAAGCTGACGATCATCGACGACGAGGTGCTGCGGGTCGGCTCGGCGAACATGAACAACCGTTCGATGGGCCTCGACAGCGAGTGCGACGTCTTCATCGACCTTGCCCGGCCCGCCAATGCCCACGTCGATCCCGCGACGATCACCGAATTGCGCCTGCGCCTGCTGGCCGAGCACTGCGGTATCGCGGAAGGCGAAGTGGCGGCCGGGATCGAGCGGCATGGCTCGATGGCGGCGATGGTGGACGCGCTCAATCGCGACGGACCCAAGGCCGGAAAGAAATATCTCGAACCCTTGCCCTTGAAGAACTTGTCGGAAGCTGAAAGAGCACTCGGCCAAAGCGGGGTGCTCGATCCGGAACGCCCCGGCGAAATGTTCGAGCCCATCGCGCGACGCGGGTTGTTCCGGGGCAAGGGACACCTGATGCGTGTGCGCCTGATGAAGAAATTGAGAAGGAGCAAGTCGGATGAGCAGCCTGGTCGGTCCTGATGAGGACAGCCCGCGCCATGACCCCTTGCGCAAGCCGGATGTGCCCGACAACGTTCAGGACGCAATCCGCACGCTGATCCAGTGGGCCGGCGACGATCCGACGCGCGAAGGGCTGGTCGACACCCCCAAGCGTGTTGCGCGCGCCTGGCTGGAATACTGCCAGGGCTATCAGGAGGATCCGGCGGTCCACCTGTCGCGCATCTTCGAGGAAGTGGGCGGCTACGACGAGGTCGTGCTGCTGAAGGACATTCCCTTCCAGTCGCACTGCGAGCACCACATGGCGCCGATCATCGGCAAGGCCGCGATCGCCTACCTGCCGCGCAACCACGTTGTCGGCATCTCCAAGCTGGCGCGCGTGCTGCACGGCTTCGCGCGCCGCCTGCAGATCCAGGAGCGCCTAACCGCCGAAGTCGCGCAGTGCATCTGGGAACACCTGAAGCCGCAGGGCGTCGCGGTCGTGATCGAGGCGAACCACGCCTGCATGACCGCGCGCGGCGTGCGCACGCCGGGCGTCGGCATGATCACCAGCCGCATGATGGGCACTTTCCTGGAGGACGAACGTTCCCGCAAGGAAGTGCTCAGCCTGATGGGCTACTGAATACGCGGAGAGGCGTCATGGGTCATGCGCAGGTACTCGAGGGCGGTTGTCGCTGCTCGCGCCTGCGCTTTCGCCTGACGGCGCCTCCGCTGATCGAGGGCCTGTGCCATTGCACCGGCTGCCAGCGAATGACCGCCAGCGCCTTCTCCACCACGATCTCGGTTCCGGTGAAGGGCTTCGAGGTCGTCACCGGCGAGACCGAGATCGGCGGCATCCACGGCGACGAGGCGCATCACCATCACTGCGTCTGGTGCAAGTCCTGGGTCTTCACCCGCGTCGATCCGTCGATGGGATTCGTCAACGCGCGCGCCACGCTGCTCGACGATCGTTCGGTGTTCATGCCCTACATCGAGATGCAGGTGGCGGAGAAGCTACGCTGGGTGGAGACGAAGGTGGAGCGTCGCTACGACCGCTTTCCGGAGCTGGAGGAGTATCCGCAGCTGATCGCCGACTATGCGGCTTGGCGGGCGGTGCGGTAATTCCGTGGCCCACCACGTTTCGTCATTGCGAGCGTAGCGAAGCAATCCAGGGCAGTGTTACGCCGCCCTGGATTGCTTCGCTACGCTCGCAATGACGAGAGCAGGGGATGGCGGCGCGGGAGAGACTTCCTTCCGCGAAAGATTGCGCTTGAACGCCGCCGCGCCTGCGGCCAGAGCCGCTGCCATCCGGTGAGGGCAGGCCGGAGGCGGACGGGCAGATGATCGAGCAGAATAACGGGGCATTTCAGGCAAGACCGGCGCGCGTGCGCCTGCTGCTGGCGCTCGTCCCCGCGGTGACGTTGCTGGTCCTGCTGCTGCGGCCGGTGTGGGACGTCGATATCTTCTGGCAGCTCAAGCTGGGCGAACTGATCGTCGATCGCGGCGGTCCGGTGCCGACCGAGCCTTTCGCCGCGCTCCATGCCGGAGAGCCGCTGCCCGCCGTCGCATGGGCCGGGCAGGCGGTAATGGCCACGGTGCGGCGGATCGGCGGCTGGGACCTGCTGCGCGTGTTCGACGCGCTGTGCTGGCTCGGCGGCTTCTGGGCCGTCGCCGCCGCGTGCCGCTGGAAGGGCGCGGGGCTGCAGGCGGTCACGGTCGCGCTGGCGCTGGTCTTCGTCGCGGCGCTGCCGACCGCGAGCGTGCGCCCGCAGAGCTTCGCCTGCCTGTGTTTCGGGCTGCTGCTCGCGTTGCAGCGGCTGGACTTGCGGCCGCTGCCGATGGTGGCGCTGGGTCTGCCGGTGCTGATTGCGTGGCAGAACCTGCACCCCTCGGTGAGTGTCGCGGTGGCGGCGCTGAACCTTGCCGCCGGGGCCGGATGGTATCGCTGGACGACCGGCCGCGCCGCCGCTCGCCCATGGGGGCTGAGCGCCCTCGGCGTGCTTTCGGTGGCGGCGATGTTCGCCACGCCCGACGGCGCCTCGATACTCGCGACCTCGGCCGCCAACGCGCAGGCGAGCGTAGCCATCGGCGCGAGCGAGTGGTTCCCGATCTGGACACCCGCCAACTACGCCAATGCCCTGCCGGTGCTGGTGGTGACCGTGCTGACGCTCTGGCTGATCGTGCGTCGGTGCGGGTGCGTCGATCTGGCGGAAATCGCCGTCGTCATCGGCCTTTCGGTGATGACGCTGACGGCCTATCGCTTCGTGCTGTTCTGGGCGGTGGCGATGGTGCCGGTGATCGCCCGCGCTGCCGGAAAGGAGGGCGCGAAACCCACCCGTTCGGAATGGCTGACGGTGCTGGCTCCGCTCGCGCTCGTCGCTGTGGTCACCCCGCTGCTCGCCCCGACCCGCTTCGCGCCGACTCTGCCGCTGAAAGCGGTGGAGCACTTGCGCAAATTCGGGGTGCGCGGGACGGTCTACGGCGATTTCCCGTTCGGCGGCGTCATCATCGACACCGGCTACCCGGACTGGAAGGTCGCTTACGACGGCCGCTACTACCGCTACGCGCGCGAGGAGTGGCAGTACAACGGCGGGATCGAGAACGGTATCGTCCCGCTCGTCGACGTCGTGCGCAAGTGGAACCCGGCCGCCTTCGTGCTCGACGAGGACCACAATGCGCCGCTCGCCGAGGCACTCGCCCGCAGCCGCGCATGGCAGCGCATCTATGCGGGTGAGGGCATCGTCGTCTACGTGCCGCGCATCATCCGCCGCGCGTCACCGGGATCAGCGCCCCGCTGATCGCCCGCGCCTGTGCCGAGGCGAGGAACACGATCACATCCGCGATGGCCGAGGGCTGCACCCATGTCGCAAAGTCCGAGTCCGGCATGTCGGCGCGGTTGGTCGGGGTGTCGATGGTGCTCGGCAGGATCGCGTTGACGGTGACGGCGGTGCCGGAAAGCTCCTCGGACAGCGCCTCGGTCAGCCGGTGGACGCCCGACTTCGACGCTGTGTAGGCACCCATGCCGGCCGCCGCCTTCCCCGCCGCGCCCGCACCGATGTTGACGATCCGGCCCGCAGCCGAAGCCTTTAGTGCGGGCAGGGCGAGCTTGGTGATCGTTGCGCCGGTGAGCACGTTCATCGCCTGCATCTTCACCCAGGCATCGATCGAGCCGTCCTCCAGCGTCTCCCAGGTGAAGCCGCCGGCGACGTTGACCAGCACGTCCACCCCGCCATGCGCCGCCGCGACCGTGTCGAGCGCGGCCTGGGTGGAGGCCGCATCGGTCAGGTCGACCCCGCCGATGTCGAGCGCGCCGTCCAGCGGCTCATGCGCGGTCTTCGCGAAGTCCACGCGGGCGACCTTGTCTCCCGCCGCAGCGAAGGCCTGCGCCACTGCCTGCCCCAGAACCCCGAAACCACCGGTGACGATAACCGAGCGCGCCATGATCTAACCCCTGAGATGAATTGTTCGCACAAGTGCTACCCGCGCACCCCGTCAAGGCCAAGGTGCGAGGCCATTCCACCGCCCCGCCGATACGAAAAGGGCGCCCCTCCGCATGGAAGGGCGCCCTTTTGCCGAATATGCCTCAGGCTCAGAGCTGGCCGAGCATGTGCTCTGCCGAGCTGACCTCGAACGAGCCGGGCGCCTCGACGTTGAGCTGCTCGACCACGCCGTCGTTGACGACCATCGAGTAGCGCTGGCTGCGCGTGCCCATGCCGAAGCCCGAACCGTCCATGGTCAGGTCCACGGCCTTGGCGAAGTCGGCATTGCCGTCGGCCAGCAGGGTCACGTCCGATGCCTCGGCGGCCTTGCCCCAGGCGCCCATCACGAAGGCGTCGTTGACCGAAGTGCAGACGATCTCGTCGATGCCCTTGGCCTTGAACTCGTCGATCTTTTCGACGAAGCCGGGCAGGTGCTTGGCCGAGCAAGTCGGGGTGAACGCGCCGGGGACCGCGAAGAACGCGACCTTCTTGCCCGCGAAGTATTCGGAGGACTGCACCGGCTCGGGGCCGCTTTCACCGACCTTGATGAGCTTTACGTCGGGCAGCGTGTCGCCAACGGAGATGGCCATGGCATTCGTCCTTTCATGACAGCAAAAACGGCTTTGCCGCGCAGATATAGGCCGCGTGCCCGGATGGGCAACGCCGCGCCTGCGGGAATTTCGATTCGCACCGTGAGCCGGGCGCCGAGCAAGGCGTGTCGCGGCGGCGTCCGGGGATACGTTCACTCATGCTCTCAAAAGGCGTCCGATGTGGTCATTCGTGATCGTTCAAACGGCCATTTTGCGGGGATTTTCATCGTGAAAATGCGTTAACCGTGGTTCTTCAGATCGCGGTATGCAATCGATGACATTCCCGTCCGGTCAGGCGATGTGCCTGCGGGGAACAGGGCAATGATCAGGATCGGAATCAAGCGGCCGTGGCTGGCCGTGACACTCGCGTGCGGGCTCGGTGCGGCAACACCGGCACTCGCGCAATCGGCAGTACCGGAGGCACCTCATACCGTCGTCGCACCGCCGACGGCTCGCCCGAGCGAGGCGCAGAAGCTGCGCCGCATGGACATCATGCTGATGGTGACCGGCCTGCGATGCCGCACCACGGCGGACGACTTCATGGAGGACTACGGCAAGTTCACCAGCAGCCACATGTCCGAACTCAACGAGGCGAATGCCCAGTTGCGCGCCGAACTCGGCGATGCCGCCGACGCCTCGGGCGGGCCGCTCGACCGCATGAGCGTGGTCATGGCCAACGAGTACGGCGGCGGCCATCCCTGGCTGTCGTGCCACCAGTTGCGCTCGATCACGCAGGGGCTGGCCACGGTGCAGGGCCGCGCAACTTTGGTGGAAGTCGCGGGGCAGCTCTTGGAGCGCCAGCCGCCTATCCTCATGGCGTTGGCCATGCGCTGACATCAAATCAAACCACACTTCGTCATTGCGAGCGTAGCGAAGCAATCCACGGATGGCCCACGGCGCTGGATTGCTTCGCTACGCTCGCAATGACGATCCGAGACAAAGGTATCGTGCGGCAGACATAACATATAAAGCTATCTTTATATTTGCCTCGCTGATGCGGAGCGGGTAGGGACGCGGCAGTACCGGCGCCGCTCGCGGGGGGTTTTCCGCGCGCGGCGCCGGCGTGACGCAATCTTCAGGAGTCCCACGTGGCCACCACCCCCGACTACGCCATCACCGACATCGGCCTCGCCGACTTCGGCCGCACCGAAATCGCCATCGCCGAGACCGAAATGCCGGGCCTGATGGCGCTGCGCGAGGAATTCGGCGCGTCGCAGCCGCTTAAGGGCGCGCGCATCACCGGTTCGCTGCACATGACGATCCAGACCGCCGTGCTGATCGAGACTCTGGTGGCTCTCGGTGCGGAAGTGCGCTGGGCCACCTGCAACATCTTCTCGACGCAGGACCACGCCGCCGCCGCCATCGCCGCCGCCGGTATCCCGGTCTACGCGATCAAGGGTGAATCGCTGGCCGATTACTGGGACTATGTCGGCAAGATCTTCGACTGGTCGAGCGAGGGCAATCCCGACCTCACCGCCAACCTGATCCTCGACGACGGCGGCGACGCCACGATGTTCGCCCTGTGGGGCGCGCGCGTCGAAGCGGGCGAGACGCTGTTCGAGCCGAGCAATGCCGAGGAAATCGAGTTCGTCCGCGCGCTGAACGCCTTCCTCAAGGCCAAGCCGGGCTACCTGACCGCTTCGGTCAAGGCGATCCAGGGCGTTTCGGAAGAGACCACCACCGGCGTTCACCGCCTCTACCACCTCGCCAAGGACGGCAAGCTGCCGTTCCCGGCGATCAACGTGAACGACAGCGTCACCAAGTCGAAGTTCGACAACCTCTACGGTTGCCGTGAATCGCTGGTCGACGCGATCCGCCGCGCCACCGACGTGATGCTGGCCGGCAAGGTCGCCTGCGTCGCCGGCTTCGGCGACGTCGGCAAGGGCTCGGCCGCTTCGCTGCGCAACGGCGGCGCGCGCGTCCTCGTCACCGAGATCGACCCGATCTGCGCGCTGCAGGCGGCGATGGAGGGCTACGAGGTCGTCACCATGGAGGACGCGGTTTCGCGCGCCGACATCTTCGTGACCGCCACCGGCAACGAAGCCGTCATCACCGGCGAGCACATGGCCGCGATGAAGGACAAGGCGATCGTCTCGAACATCGGCCACTTCGACAGCGAGATCCAGATCTCGGCGCTCGACAACTACGAGTGGAAGGAAGTGAAGCCGGGCACCGACCTCGTGACCTTCCCGGACGGTAAGCAGATCATCGTGCTCGCCAAGGGCCGCCTGGTGAACCTGGGCTGCGCCACCGGCCACCCCAGCTTCGTGATGTCGGCCAGCTTCACCAACCAGACGCTGGCGCAGATCGAACTGTTCACCAAGAACGACGCCTACAAGAACGACGTCTACGTGCTGCCCAAGCACCTCGACGAGAAGGTCGCCGCGCTGCACCTCGAAAAGCTGGGCGTGAAGCTCACCAAGCTTTCGAAGAAGCAGGCCGACTACATCGGCGTGCCGGAAGCGGGTCCGTTCAAGCCGGACCACTACCGCTACTGATCACGGTTTGATGTCGATGCAGAAGGGGCGCCTCTTTAAAGGAGGCGCCCTTTTTGCGTTCCGCAGTCATTCGAGGTGCAAAAGCCTAAATAATGGCTGATCAATTCTTACATATGAATACGGTGAACGGTCCGATGTCATCAAGGCGGACGAGTGACATCGCGCGGGGTAAACAATCTCCCGGCAAACGTTCGGATTGGTCCACCTGGAGGTGCGCCAACGCGAAATCGCGCGCGGCCTCCTGCCGATTGTTCTTTCCCATACGCACAATGGCTTCTCGCAGGTGATTATCCACCGTCGATGGCGAAAGATCGAGTTGCCGGGCGATCTCCTTTGAGGTCATCCCCTGATTTACCAGGGCCAGGCACTGGCTTTGCCGGCGTGTCAGGCCGTTGTAGCCGCGGTTGTTCGTCATTACCCATGGGGTTCCCTTATGATTTTGGGAACATTGGAAATTTTTATCCGTGAGACACAGTGAAGATTTATTAACTGTTCCATCAAAATGAAAATTCTCTTTTGATGATATAGTCTTATTTCGATTGCCTAGTTATTTTGCCTATTCATTTGGGCAGCCGCAGGCTTCGACGCCGTACCATGCTTTCTCCATATTGTGCGTGGCGATCGGCGGATTGGCCATAGCTCCGGAGGGGTAAGGAAAGGCGGGGGCGTCTTCCTGACCTGCTATCCGTGGGAATCCACTTTCCCACCCGCCCTAACCTGTCGCCGATAATTTTCGTGAATGTCACGCATGATGGACGGGAGGGGCTTATGACGGTGTCGTAAACAAGAGGGCGTGAACGTCGATCCGTCGGCCAACCCGCGTATCTACCGCTTTCGCGCCATCCCCCATTGTCAGGGCCATCCGCGCGCATCATAGCCTGTGGCGATGGAATTCTCGCGTTTCCTGCCTCTCCTGATCGGCCTGCTGCTCGGCGCCTGGACGATTGCCGCAGCCTGGGCGGTGCTGTCCGCGCGTTCGCGCCAAAACCGCGCCGAGGCGCAGTTGCGCTCCGCCCGCCGCCTCGGCCGCATGGTCGAGGAATCGCCCGCGCTCCCGTTGCTGGTGCGCACGGACGGCCGGATCGAGGCTTCTCCGCGCCTCGCGCAGTGGCTGGGGCTGGACGAAGTGCCGCAGTTCCTCTCCGAACTGGATGGAAATGATCGCGGCCTGCCCGCCGAGAAACTCGCCGAACTGACCGAGGCCGTTCGCCGCTGCCAGAAGACCGCCGCGCCGTTCCGCATGGCGGTGACGCCGCATGGCTCCAGCCGCAGCCTTGCGCTGCGCGGGCACCTCGCCGACCCGCAAGTCTCGCCCGGCGGCGCCGCACTGGTCTGGGTCTTCGACTTTTCCGACAGCGAGACCGAACTCGTCCGCCTGCGTGACGAAGCCGCCCGCGCGCGCGGTGACTTCCACGCGCTCGTCTCGCTGATCGAGGCCGCACCGATGCCGATGTGGTTCCGTCGCCCGGACGGCGAACTGCAACTGGTCAACCACGCCTACGTCGCCGCCGTGGGCGCGAAGAACGCCGACGACGTGGTCGTCAAGGGCATCGAACTGATCGAATCTGTCGATGGCCTCGCCCCGGGACAAGTCGCCCGGAAGGCGGCGGAAAAGGGCATCCCGATCGAGCGTATCGTCTCGACCACCATCGACGGCCAGCGCCGCGCCCTGCGCGTCAGCGACCTGCCGCTGGGAGACGACGGCGTCGCGGGCTATGCCGTGGATATCGAGGACCTGGAGGAGATGTCCCGCTCCTTCCGCGCCTTCCGCGAGGCGCAGCGGGCCTTGCTCGACCAGCTTTCCGCAGGCGTGGCGCAGTTCGACGCCAAGCGGCGGCTCGCTTTCGCCAACCAGCCGTTCCAGCGCCTATTCAAGCTCGACGGCCGTATTCTCGTCGACCCGCCCGCCTTCGAGCGCCTGCTCGATGCCGCGCGCGATGCGGGCCGCGTGCCCGAGGCGCGCGACTTCCCGGCATGGCGGCGCGAGAAGGCGGGCTGGTTTTCGGCAGGCTCGACGCAGGAGGAAAGCTGGACGCTGGCGGACGGCACGCACTTGCGCATCGTCGCCCAGCCGGTCCCTGATGGCGGGCTGCTGCTGATCGTCGAGGATCGCACCGAACAGCTGCGCCTTTCCGCCGTGCGCGACACCCTGCTGCGCACCCGCACCGCCACGTTCGACAGCCTGTTCGAATCGGTCGCGGTCTTCGCGCCCGATGGCCGGATGCAGATCTGGAACCGCCGATTCGCTGCCGACTGGGGGCTGGAGAGCGAATTCCTCGACACGCACCCGCATGTGGAGGCGCTGCTCAAGAAGATCGCCTCGCGCCTCAAGCGCCCGGTCGAGGCGGAAACCGTAGGTAACGTCGTGCGCGCCGCGACGCTCGACCGCGCGCAGACGGGCGGGCGCATCGGCCTCGCCGACGGGCGCGTGCTGGAATATGCGGGCGTGCCGCTGCCGGACGGCAATGGCCTGCTCGCGGTGCTCGACATCACCGATTCGATGAAGGCAGAACAGGCGCTGCGCGAAAGCAATGCCGCGCTGATCGAGGCGGATGCGATCAAGACCCGCTTCCTTGCCAACATGAGCAAGGAACTGCGCACGCCGCTGACCTCGATCGGCGGTTTCGCCGAAATGCTGGACCTTGGCATCGGCGGCGACCTCAACGATTCCGGGCGCGACTATGTCGGCTCGATCATCGAGGCGTCGCAGCAACTGGGCGATCACATCGACAGCCTGCTCGACCTGTCGCAGAGCGAGGCGGGGCTGCTCCCGCTCAAGTTCGAGGAAATCGACCCGATGCCTTTCGTGCGCGCGGTGGTGGAGGAACGGGCAGGGCGGCTGCAGAAGGCGGGCCTCACGCTCGACCTGCAGGCCAAGGGCCTGCTGCGTCCGCTGGTGGCCGACCGGCGAAGGCTGGCGCGGGCGCTGGGGCACATCGTCGACAACGCCATCGCCGCCTCGACGCGCGGCGGGCGCATTCTCGTGCAGCTTTCGCGCCGGAAAGCCGGAGAGGGGGATGCGATCCAGATCCTCGTGCAGGACAAGGGAGCCGGAATGGACAGTCGTACGCTCGCGCGCGCGCTCGACGGGATGAAGGTCAGCGCCGACGGCAAGGTGGAGAGCCGCGACGGCCTCGGCCTGCCACTCGCCCGCCAGTTGGTGGAGGCGCACGGCGGCAGCCTGCGGCTCGAATCGGAGCCGGGCAAGGGCACCAGCGCGCTGATCGAACTGCCATGAGACTCGCGCTGCCAGACCTCGCGGCGATGGACGCATGGGGCCGCAAGCTCGCCGATGCGCTGCTCCCCGGCGACGTGATCGCGCTAACCGGCGGGCTCGGCGCGGGCAAGACGACGCTGGCGCGCGCGATCATCGCCGGATTGGGCCACGAGGGCGAAGTGCCGTCACCCAGCTTCGCGATCATCGAGCCTTACGATCCGCCTGCCGTACGCCTGCCGCTGGTCCACGCCGACTTCTACCGCCTGAACCATCCCGACGAAGCGCAGGAGATCGGCCTCGACGATTACCGCGAGGGCGCGGTGCTCATCGCCGAGTGGCCCGATCACGCGGGCGGCTTCACACATGAGTCGGGCTGCCTCTCGATCACGCTGGAAGTTGTCGAGGACGGTCGGATCGCCATTGTCGAAGGCGGGGCGGATTGGCTAGGGCGTATACCTGTATGACGCTCGAACACGCGAACTTTCCCGAGGGCCTTGATGCCTTTCTCGCCGCCGCCGGTTGGGGAGGCGCGGCTGTCGAGCCGCTGCCGGGCGATGCCTCGTTCCGCCGCTATTTCCGTATCCGCAGTGTCGATGGCGCCACTGCGATGCTGATGGATGCGCCGCCGCCGCAGGAGGACATCGGCCCGTTCCTGCGCGCCGCGCACTGGCTCGACGACAATGGCATGCGCCCGCCGCGCATCCTCGCGGAGAAGCCCGACAAGGGCCTCATCCTGATGGAGGACTTCGGCGAGGCGCGCATGCGCGATTATCTCGACCAGTGGCCAGCGGACGAGGCGGCGGTCTACTCCGCCGCGATCGACGCGCTGGCGAAGCTGCACCAGCTGCCCGCCGGGCCGTTCCTCGATTACTCGCTGGCGGAATATATCCGCGAGGTGAAGCTGTTCATCGACTGGTACTGCACCGCGCAGAGCCTCTACGTCGATGCCGCAGGCTTCGTGAGCGCGTGGGAGCAGGCGCTCTCGCCGCTGCTGCCGCGCCAGCGCCCGGGCGTCACGGTGCTGCGCGACTATCATGCCGAGAACATCATGCTGCTCGGCAGCCTCGAGAAGCAGGGCTTGCTCGACTTCCAGGACGCGCTGGTCGGTCATCCGGCCTACGACCTCGTCTCGCTGCTGCAGGATGCCCGGCGCGAAGTCGCGCCCGAGCTGGAGGCGCAGATGTTCGATCGCTACGTGCAGAAAACGGGTACGGACGTCGATGCCTTCCTCGCCGATTACGCGCGGCTCGGCGCGCAGCGGAACGCCAAGATCGTCGGCATCTTCGTGCGGCTGTGGCGCCGTGACGGCAAGCCGCGCTACCTCGACCTGATCCCGCGCGTCTGGGCGGCGATGGAGCGCGACCTTGCCCATCCCGCGATGGCGCCGGTCGCGGCATGGTTCGACGCCAACATCCCCGCCGCCTTGCGCGAGGCGAACGGCGGGGAGTTCGCCCGATGAAGCCTCTCGCCAGCGACACCGCGATGGTGCTCGCCGCAGGGCTGGGCAAGCGCATGCGCCCGCTCACCGCCACCCAACCCAAGCCGCTGGTGCGCGTAGCGGGCAAGTCGCTGATCGACCATGCGCTCGACAAGCTCGGCAACGCGGGCGTGACGAAGGCGGTGGTCAACGCGCACTACATGGCCGACGCGCTGGAAGGCCATCTCAAGGTCCGCAAGACCGCGCCTGCCGTCACCCTGTCTGACGAGCGCGAACTGCTGCTGGAAACCGGCGGCGGCATGGTCAGGGCGGCCGATCTGCTGCCCGATCCGTTCTTCTGCCTGAACAGCGACAACATCTGGCTCGACGGCCCGCAGGACGTCTTCGCCGAACTCTCGCTGGCCTGGGATGCGGAGCGGATGGACGCGCTGCTGCTGATGGTGCCGCACACCCGCGCGCTCAATTATCGCGGCGAGGGCGACTTCCACCTCGATCCCGAAGGTCGCGTCTCGCGCCGCCGTCAGGGGCGGGTGGCGCCGTTCATCTACACCGGCATCCAGCTCGTGTCGAAGCGCCTGCTGCGCGATGCGCCGGAGGGCGCGTTCTCCACCAACATCCTGTGGAGCCGCGCGATCGAGGAAGGTCGCCTCTACGGCATCTCGCACCAGGGCCTGTGGTTCGAAGTGGGCGAGCCCGCCGCAATCAGGCCGACCGAGGAATGGCTGACCCGTGCCTGACCGGACGGGTCCGAAAGTCTACTCCATTGCTGCGCATCGTGGTTTCGCCGACGCTCTCGTCGCCGGGCTCATCCCGCGCTATGCCAAGGACGAGATCGCACTTGCGCGGCTGACGCTGCTGCTGCCGAGCCGTCGCACGATCCGCACGATGACCGAGGCGTTCGTGCGCCATTCGGGGAGCGGCATGTTGCTGCCGCGCATGGTCGCGGTAGGCGATCTCGATCTCGACGAAGCGCTCGGCCCGCTGCTCGATCCGCTGGGCGCGGCGGACATCCCGCCCGCCGCCGACCCGACGCGCCGCTGGCTGCGCCTTGCGCATCATTTGCGTGAGGTGGAGGGCGATGCTGCGGGAACCGGGGCGGCATTGCTGCGCCGCGCCTTCGAGATCGGCCGCACCATGGACCGCCTGCTGGCCGAGGAGATCGCGCCGATCGACCTCATGTCAGAGCGCGTCATCGGCATCGTCGGCGATCTTGCCGGGCACTGGAGCGACAATACCCGCAGCTTCCTGATGGTGCAGCAGCACTGGATCGCCGAGTTGGCCGCGCGCGGGGAGATCGACGCACCGGACCGTCGCAATCGCCTGTTCGACCATGCCGCCGCGCGCTGGCGGGAAGAGCCTCCGCCATATCCAGTCATCGCCGCCGGTGTCACCGGCGCCTCGCCCGCGCTGGCGCGATTGCTGCGCGTGGTCAGCGAGATGCCGCAGGGCCTCGTCGTCCTGCCCGATCTCGATTTGTCGCTCGCCGACGAGGTGTGGGAGGAACTGGGCGTCGCCGGCGCTCCGGCCGAGGTCGGTGAGCCGCCTTTCGCGCGCGGCGATGCGGTGACCCATCCGCAATACCATCTCAAGCTGCTGCTGAACCGGATGGGCATTGCGCGCGGTGAAGTGCAGCCGTGGCACCGCTCCGGCCTTGCCGCCGCGCCGCCCGAGCGCAGCCGCGCGATCTCCAACCTGTTCCTGCCGCCGCGCGCTTCCGCCGCATGGGTCGATCTGCCGCCCGAGCAGCGCCGCCTGAGCGGTGTGCGTCTGATGGAATGCACGCATCCCGGCGAGGAGGCGCAGGCGATCGCCGTGCTCATCCGCGAGGCGCTGGAGACACCCGAGCGCCGCGTCGCGCTGGTCTCGCCCGACCGGGGGCTGGCGGCGCGAGTCGTCAGCCATCTGGAGCGCTGGGGGATCGAGGCGGATGACACCGCCGGTCGCCCGCTGCCGCAGACCGCCGCTGGCCGCCTGCTGCTGCTTCTGGCCGAAGTCGTCGCCGAGCAGGCCGCGCCGGTGCCGCTGATCGCGCTGCTCGTCCATCCGCTGACTGGAGCCGGGCCGGGCCGCCCGCGCTGGTTGGAGAATGCCCGCAAGCTGGACCTCGAATTGCGAGGGCCGCGCCCCGGGGCCGGGCTCGCTCCGCTGGCGGCCAGGGCAGAAGGCGCGAAGCTGGGTGAATGGTGGGCCGGGATCGAGGCGATCCTGACGCCGCTGTTCGCGCTCGGCGAGACGGAGCCGCTGGACCGTCTGCTGGGCCTCATCGCCGACGCCGCCGAGGCCCTTTGCGGCGAGGCGCTGTGGGGCGGTGCGGACGGCCGCGCGCTCAGCGCCTTCGTGGAGGAACTGCGCGGCGCAGCGGGCGCGGCAGGCACGCTGCTGGACCCGCGCGAGATCAATGCGGTGCTGCGCGATGCGATGGACCGCGTCTCGGTGCGTCCGCCCTGGGGCGGGCATCCGCGCGTCTCGGTCTACGGCCTGCTCGAAGCGCGCATGAGCCGTGCCGATCTGGTCATCTGCGGCGGTCTGGTCGAGGGCGTCTGGCCGGGGACTGCGGCGCAGGATGCGCTGCTGCCGCCCGCCGTGCTGCGTGCTCTGGGCGTGCCCGGCGCGGACTTTCGCATCGGCCTTTCCGCGCACGACCTTGCCGCCGCGCTCGGCGCGCCCGAAGTGGTGCTGAGCTGGGCGCAGCGGGACGAGGGCGGTCCGGTGATCCCATCACGCTTCGTGCTGCGCGTGCGCGCGATGCTGGGCGACCAGCTGGAACGCCACATCGAGGGCGAGGCCGTGCGCCTCGCCCGCCTGCTCGACGATGCGGCGCCGGTCGCGGCGCATCCGCGCCCGCAGCCGATGCCCTCGGCCGAGCAGCGCAAGGTGGACGTCTCGGTCACCGGGCTCGACCGGCTGCGTGGCGATCCGTACCAGTTCTACGCCAGCGCGATCCTCGGCCTGCACAGCCTTGACGGTCTGGATGCCGAGCCGAGCGCGGCGTGGAAGGGCGAGGTTGCGCACCTCATCATGGAGCGCTGGCACAAGGCAGGTGAGCCTGCTGGCGGCCTCCATGCCATCGCGCAAGGCGTGCTGACCGAGCAGAACGCCCACCCGCTGATGCGCGTGCTGTGGTGGCCGCGCCTCTCCGCTGCGCTGGAGACGTTCGAGACGATGATCCTCGATGCCAAGGCGACGGGCCGCGAGGTCGTTGCGGTCGAGAAATGGGGCGACATGCGCCATCGCGACGTGCGCATCCACGGCCGCGCCGACCGCATCGACCGGCGCGAAGACGGCAGCCTTGCCGTGGTCGATTACAAGACCGGCCAGCCGCCGACGGGCAGCCGCGTGCAGGAGGGCTTTGCGCTGCAGTTGGGCCTGATCGCGCTGATCGCGAGGGACGGCGGCTTCGAGGGTGTCGAGGGCGTGGCGGATTCGTTCGAATACTGGTCGATGGCCAAGGGCAAGGACGGCACGATGGGCTACATGTTCGAGCCGGTGCTGGAAGGCCGCAAGAAATCCGGCATCCCGCGCGAGGACTTCCTGCCCGAGACGCTGCGCTACCTGAACGACGCGCTCGACCGCTGGATTCTCGGCGAGGAAGCCTTCACCGCGCGGCTGAACCCGGAACTGGGCAGCTATGCCGACTACGACCAGCTCATGCGGCTCGACGAATGGATCACCTCGCTTGGCAACAGGCCGGAGGGCGCAGCATGAGCGGCCCGGCTACCGTCCATCCGCTCCACGGCAATCAAATGCTGGCGGTTGATCCGCAGGAGACGGTGTGGCTGTCCGCCTCCGCCGGGACGGGCAAGACGCAGGTGCTGTCCTCGCGCGTGCTGCGGCTTTTGCTGCAGCCGGACGTCGATCCCTCGCAGATCCTGTGCCTGACGTTCACCAAGGCCGGTGCGACCGAAATGGCCGCGCGCATCAATGGTACGCTGGCCGAATGGGTGCGGCTCGGCGAGTTCGATCTGCGCGCGCGCCTTGCCGCGATCGGGGCGCTGGCGAGCGACGAGAACCTCGCGCGGGCCCGCACGCTGTTCGCCTCGGTGCTCGACAGTCCGGGCGGCGGGCTGCGGATCGACACGATCCATGCCTTCTCGCAATGGCTGCTGGCGACGTTCCCGCTGGAGGCCGATCTTATTCCCGGCAGCCGCCCGATGGAGGACCGCGAGCGCGACCTGCTGGCGCGGCAGGTACTGGCCGACCTGCTGGTCGATGCGGAGGGTGGAAATCCCGCCTTGCTGCAGGCGGTCGAACAGCTTTCGCTGCGCCATGGCCCCGATGCGGTGATGGCGTTCCTGCTGCGCTGCGCTTCGGCGCGCGAGGCGTGGTTCGGACCCGGCAGCTGGCAAACGGGCGACATGCGCGGCAACGTGCTGCGGCTGCTGGGCCTGCCATTCGATGCGGATCAAGCCTCGCTGGCGGCGCGGTGCGAGGATGCGGCGTTCGACGTGCGATCGCTGCGGCACTGCATGGCGGTGAACGCCGAGTGGGGCACCAAGACCGGGCTCGGCGCGGTCGATGCGATCAGCGAATGGCTGCTCGGCAACGGGGCGCAGCGGCTGGACAGCCTTGATGGGCTTGCCAAGGAGTTCCTGACTCAGAAGAACGAGCCCAAGGCCAGCAAATCGCAGGATAAGCTTGACCCGGGCTATGCGGATTCCGCTGCACGGGTGATTGAGTGCATCCTTGAGATCAGAGCGATGCGTGCGCTACTGGCGCTGGCGGACCGGCTGGTCCCGGCGCTGCTGCTCGGCCGTGCCTTTGCGATGGCGTGGGATGCGGCCAAGCAGCGCGAGGGGCTGATCGACTTCGACGACCAGATCCGCCGCGCCGCCGATCTGCTGGCCAACCAAGCGCAGGCGGACTGGATCCGCTACAAGCTCGATCGCCGGTTCGACCATATCCTCGTCGACGAGGCGCAGGATACCAACGCGGCGCAGTGGGACATCATCTTCGCCATGGCGGGGGAGTTCTGGGCTGGATTGGGCCAGCACGAAGACCTCATGCGCACCCTGTTCGTGGTTGGGGACTACAAGCAGGCGATCTTCCGCTTCCAGGGCACCAGCCCGGAGAACTTCCGCCGCGCCGCCGACCGCGTGCGGCGTGAGATGGGGCAGGCGGCGCAGAACGCCGAGATGCTGCGCGACAGCTTCGCGCCGCCCGAGTTCCGGGAGTACGGCCTCGACCGCTCGTTCCGCACGGCGCAGACGGTGCTCGACTTCGTGGACCGGGCCATCGCCGGGATCGGCCACGCAAACTTCGGGCTCGACCGTCCCGCCGATCCGCACCAGGGGCAGGAGCGCCCGGGCTACGTGGCGCTCTGGCATCCGGTCAGCGATGCGGCCGATGCCGAGGACGACGAACTGCCGGACGAGGAAGGCGCGACGCCGGACTGGCTCTCGCGCCCCGATCGCCAGATGGCGGAGCGTATCGCGCTGCAGGTGCGTGACTGGCTGGACGTGCAAGGACCTGGCTTCACTCTGGTCAAGGGCAACCCGCGCCGTGCGCAGGCGGGCGATATCATGGTGCTGGTGCGCCAGAGGAAGGAACTGGCCGGGCTGATCGTCGCGCGGCTCCATGCAGCCGGTGTGCCGGTGGCGGGCGTCGATCGCCTGCGCCTCGGCGCGCCGCTGGCGGTGAAGGATCTCGTCGCGGCGCTGCGCTTCGCGGTGCAGCCGCTGGACGACCTCAACCTTGCGGCGCTGCTGGTCTCGCCGCTGGTCGGGTGGAGCCAGGAGCAGCTTCTGGCCCATGGCTACCGCGACAGGCACACGCGGCTGTGGGAGCACTTGCGCCGCTCTCGCGAGCCTGAGGTTGCGGCGGTCATGGACCAGTTGGGCGAGGTGCTGAAGCGCGCCGACTATGCGCCGCCGCAGGACTTGTTGCAGTGGTTGTTGGTCGGCTCATGGCAGGGGCGGCGGCGTCTGGTGGCGCGGCTGGGTTCCGAGGCGAACGATCCGATCGACGAACTGGTCAATGCCGCCAAGGCTTATGCCGTCACCGATACGCCGAGCCTTGCGGGCTTCCTCGCGTGGTTCGACGCAGGCGACGGGGAGCTGAAGCGCGAGGCGGACAATGCGGCGGGCCTCGTGCGGGTGATGACGGTGCATGGCTCGAAGGGCCTGCAGGCGCCGATCGTCATCCTCGCCGACGCGACAAGCAATCCGGACAACGCCCGCGAACGCGGCATCGACTTGCCCGATCCCGCGAACGAGACGCGCGCGATCCCGCTGCCGCCGCTTTCCAAGGACGAGAAGCAGGGCCGCATCGCCGCGCGGCTGGACGAGGGCAAGCGTGCGGACGAGCAGGAGCACTGGCGCCTGCTCTACGTAGCGATGACGCGGGCGGAGGAGGCCCTGTTCGTCGGCGGGGCTCTCACCAGCCGCGACAAGGGGGAGCCTAGTCCGAAGAGCTGGTACGCGAGGTTGCGGGCGCTTTTTCCGGCCGAGGCAGAAGTCGGCGATCCGATATGGGGTGCACGCTGCGAGCATGGTCAGCCCGCCGCTCCGGTTCCGGTCAAGGCTGGAAAGCAAGGTGGTGGACCGATGCTCGACCTGCGTGAGCCGCTGCCACGCTGGCTGGAGCGCGGGCCGCCCGCCGAACCGCGTCCGCCGCGCCCGCTCGCACCATCTTCGCTGGGTGAGGAGGACGCGCCCGATCCGCCGTTCCCGCCCGGTGCCGGCCGCGATGCAGCGCGGCGCGGTACGCTGGTCCACAAGTTGCTCGAACGCCTGCCGGACGTGGCTGCAGCGGTGCGTGAGGATGCCGGGCGAGGGTGGCTGGCCCGCCACGCCGTCGATCTTGCACCGGCGGACCGTGAAGCCCTGCTGGCCAGCGCCCTCACGGTGCTCGGCAATCCGGAGTGGGCGGACCTGTTCGGGCCTGACAGCCTTGCCGAAGTGCCGGTCGCGGCAGTGGTCGGCGGGCAGGTGGTTGCGGGCACCATCGACCGGCTGGTGATCGAACCGACCCGCGTGCGGCTCGTCGATTACAAGAGCGCGCGGCGGCCGCCCGATAGCTTGCAGGCGGTGCCGCGCGGCGTGCTGCGCCAGATGGGCGCTTATGCCGCCGCGCTGGAAGCGACCTTCCCGGGGCGGACGGTGGAAGTCGCGCTGCTTTACACGGCCGTCCCGCGCCTGATCGCGGTGCCTGCCGACGTGCTGGCGGCCCACAAGCCGGACTTGGCGCCGCGCGAGTAAAGCTTTCACCGCTCCGGCGTTGCGTCGCCGGGTTTCATCCCTAAGTTGTCGCCCAATTCCAAAGTTCAGGAGTCAACCGATGTCCACTATTGCCGTCACCGATGCCAGCTTCGAGGCCGACGTCCTCAAGTCCGACAAGCCCGTCCTCGTCGATTTCTGGGCGGACTGGTGCGGCCCGTGCAAGATGATCGCTCCCGCTCTTGAGGAAATCGCCGAGGAACTGGGCGAACAAATCACCATCGCCAAGATGGACATCATGGCCAACACCGAGACGCCCTCGGCGATCGGTGTGCAGTCGATCCCGCTGCTGGTGTTGTTCAAGGACGGCCAGCCGGTGGCCAAGAAGCTCGGCGCCGCTCCCAAGAGCGCGCTGAAGGGCTGGATCGAAAGCGAACTCTGATCGCTTAGGTCTGAGTTTGAAGAGGCCCCTGCCGTGGGAACGGCGGGGGTTTTCTTTTGCGGGAAAGCCCACCCCCGCAGAAGTAGGGGCGCTTTGCCCTCCCGCTTGCGGGAGGGCCGGGAAGGCTTGGCGATTTATCGCCTAGCCGGACGGGGTGGGGAAAATCCCTGCCGTCAGCCTAGCCTTGCCACCACTTCCGCAAACGCTTCCCAGAGCGCCGGGCTGGAGGCGCCGATCAGGTCGCGGCGTTCGTACTCGTTCACGCGGTAGGCGCTGCCGTCCGGCCTTGCCGCCTTGCCGCCGGCCTCGTTGAGGAACAGTACGCCCGCCGCGTGGTCCCACGGCAGGGTGCGGTTGAACACCGAGATGTCGTTGGTGCCATTGACGAGGCGGGGATATTGCTCGGCCGCGCAGCGCGGGATATCGACCAGGGTGTAGTGCGGGGCGATGTGCGTGAGCACCTTCTCGCGCGCGCCGTCATCGAGGAAGATCGTCGAGATCGCGGCGACCGGCGGCTCGGCCCCGGTGGTGCGCGCGGTGATCCGTTCCCCGTCGATCCAGGCGCCGCCGCCGAGGTCGGTGCGGCAGAAGCGGCCGGTCAGGCAGTCGAGGATCCAGCCGCCGATCGTCTCGCCCTTTTCCGCCAGCGCGACGAGAACGCCGAAGGGCGGCTTGCCGGCGGCGAAGTTGTTGGTGCCGTCGAGCGGATCGACGATCCAGCACAGGCGGTCCTTCAGGCGCTCCATCACCGAGGTATCGGCGAAGGCGGCTTCCTCGCCCACCACGTCGGCTTCGGGCAGGAGCGTGGACAGGCGCTCGGTCAGCAGCGCTTCGGCCTGCTTGTCGGCCACGGTGACGACGTCGTCCGGGGCCTTGGCGTCGATCTGGCTGGCGGCGAGCTTCTGGTAGTGCGGGAGGATCGCGTGCTCGCTCGCCTCGCGCATGATCGTCTCGACGGCGGCGTGAAGGGCGGGCATCATCATGTCAGGGGGATCATCACCTGCTCGGCGAAGCCGGGGCGCTTGACGATGCGCGCGTACCAGTCGGCGATGGCAGGGAACTCCGGCTGCTCGATCCCGAAGGCGTCGAACTTCAGGTTGAACCAGGTGTAGGCGTAGACCCCCATGGGAATGTCGCCGATGCCGAACTGCGCGCCCGAGAGCCAGGGCTTGCCGGTGAGGTACGTGTCCATGATCGCCAACTGCTTCGCGCAGTCGGCGATGCCCTTGGCGATGGCGGCATGGTCCCACTGATCCGGCGACTGGCGCGCCGTGGCGAGGAACGGCGCGCGCTGCGCGTCGGCATAGGTGAACTGCCAGTCCATCCAGCGGTCGGCGAGGGCACGGTCGATGGGATCGGCGGCAAACCATGCAGCGCCGCCGTATTCGGCCGCCATGTAGCGCAGGATCGCGTTCGATTCCCACAGCACCACCTTGCCGTCCTCGATCGTGGGGATCAGGCGGTTGGGGTTCTTGGCGAGGTATTCATCGGTGAAGCCGAACTTTCCGCCTATGTCATGGCGCTGGTACTTGAGGCCCAGTTCCTCGGCGAACCAGGCCACCTTCTTGACGTTGTGCGAGTTCAGGCGGCCCCAGATCGTGAAGAACGGTGCAGTCATATCAGCTCCGGTAGTCCGCGTTGATCGAGATGTAGCCGTGCGTCAGGTCGCAGGTCCACACGGTTGCGGTGCCTTCGCCGAGGCCGAGATCGACCTCGATCGAGATGTCCTGACCCTTGAGATGCGCGGCGACGGGCGCCTCGTCGTAGTCTGCCAGCGGCAGGCCCTGCTGCGCGGCCCAGGTGCCGCCGAAGCCGATCGAGAGCTTGTCGCGGTCGGCTGGCTCGCCGGCCTTGCCGACGGCCATGACGACGCGGCCCCAGTTGGCGTCCTCGCCGGCGATGGCGGTCTTGACCAACGGGGAGTTGGCGATCGCCATGCCGACCTTGCGGGCACTCTCGTCCGACACCGCGCCCGATACGGAGACGGCGATGAACTTCTGCGCGCCTTCACCGTCACGCACGACGAGGTGGGCGAGCTGGCGGCAGACGTCATGGATCGCGGCGGCGAAGGCGTGGGCGCCGGGGCTGTCGAAGCCGGTGATCGGTGCATTGCCCGCCTTGCCGGTGGCGAAGGCGAGGACGGTGTCGCTGGTCGAGGTGTCCGAATCGACGGTGATGCACGAGAACGTGCGCAGGTTCGCGGCGGAAAGGCAGGCCTGCAGGAAGCCCGGCTCCACGGCGGCGTCGGTGAACAGGTAGCCCAGCATCGTCGCCATGTCGGGCGCGATCATGCCGGAACCCTTGATGATGGCGCTGATCTTCACCTTGGTATCGCCGACCATGGCGGTGGCGGCGGCGCCCTTCGCGAAAGTGTCGGTGGTGGCGATGGTATTGGCGGCGTCTTCCCAGCTGCAGGGCTCGGCGGTGAGGGCCTTTTCCACACCCTCGCGTGCCTTGTCCTTGGGCAGCGGCACGCCGATCACGCCGGTCGAGGAGACGAAGACCTGCTCCTTCGGACAGCCGATGTGCGCGGCGACCTGCTCCATGATCTGCTCCACCGCCTCGCGCCCGCGATAGCCGGTGAAGGCATTGGAATTGCCCGCATTCACCACCAGCGCGCGGGCGCGGCCGAGCTTCGCGTTCTCGCGGCCGAGATCGACCTCGGACGAGCAGCATACGTTCTTCGTGAAAACGCCCGCGACCGCGGTGCCTTCCTCCAGCGTGACGTACGTGAGGTCGCAGCGGCCCCAGTCCTTGTAGCCGGCGCGCACGACATGCGGCACGACCCCCGCGATCTCGGGCAGGGCGGGGAAGGGCGAAGCGAGCGGGGAGACGGGGTAGGACATGGCGGGTTGCCTAGCGCTTGGGTGTTGCAGGTCAAGGGCGGTTCGGCGGCCGCGCAAGGTGACGCAGGTTTACACGGTTGACACGGTCCAGAGGGAAAAGGTGTCACCTTGCGGCGATTTTGAGCCATTTCGGGCCCGAAAGTGTCACCTTGTAAGCCCTGATGTGTCACCTTGTGCCGCAAAGGTGTCACCTTGTGCAGGCGATGTGTCACCTTGCAGGCGCAAAGTGTAACCTTGCGCGCGGCGCAAGTTGACAGGTCTGGGAAACGGGTGATCCGGAACATGGCACCAGAATACCCCGCCGCCGCGTCTGTAGGAAAGCCGCCGTTCCCCGCAGGCGCATGGGCTTCGGGCGATGGCCCGTTGACTCGGCCGCGCCCTCGGGCGATGCCGCCTGCAATCATGAGCACGACGTCTTCCGGGAGAGTTCCCCTGCAGCCCCGCTTCCTTCTTCCGCTTGGTGCGGCTGCGCTGGCGCTTGCCCTGTCGGCCTGTTCATCGACCGGCGGCAACGTGGCGAGCACGCCCGCGCCGCCACCCGGCAAACGGATCAAGGGCGTCCCCGTCACCCGCCAGCCGACCCGCGCCGCGCCGCGCGACGCCGCCGTGCAGATGGCGCCCGGCCTCGAAGGCGTGATCGGCGCCAACCAGGGCCAGCTCACCCGCATGTTCGGGGAGCCCCGCCTCGACGTGTGGGAAGGTGACGCGCGCAAGCTGCAGTTCATTGGCACCGCCTGCGTGCTCGACGTGTTCCTCTATCCCAGCACCAGCTCGAAGGAGCCGCACGCCACATACGTGGAAACGCGGCGTTCCTCGGACGGGCAGAATGTGGACCGGGCCGCCTGCGTCGCGGCGCTGAGGCAGAAGTAAGGGCCGGCGGGCAAAGAACGCCCATCGGCCCATGCCCGCTCAGAACAGCTTGTAGGCGGTCAGCTTGGCACGCTGCGCCGTCAGCAGCAGATTGCCTGGCGTGATCGCCAGACGGCCGCCGGTCGGCGCCGTCCAGACGATCTTGTGCCCGGCATCCTTGAGGTCGATCGCCCAGGTCTCATTCTCGGTCGAGACGAAGACATGGCTTCCGGTGGCCACGACATTGCCCGCGAACGTGTCCGAGGTGGGAATCGAGGTCGACCATTTGACCTCGCCCGTTGCCGCATTGATCGCGCTCAGGACGTGCGCATCGTCCCGCACGGCGTAGATCGTATCGCCGGCATAGGCGAAGGCCGTCGTGTACCGCGCGATCGAGCGCCACGATGTCGTCTCGGTATTCAGGTCCAGCGCGATCAGCTGGCTGGCCGTATAGAATGTCCGGTTCGCCGAATAGAGAAAGACCTTGCCGCCCGATCCCAGGACCGGCGCGCTGAACCAGTCGTAGCTCTGCTGCTGGTATCCGGAATCGGCGACGCTGCGCACGAGTACGCCGGTGCCCCGGTCGATGACGTCCAGCGCGCGGCCCGAATAGTAATAGACATAGTTGTCATCGACCGCCGGGCTTTCTCCCGCCCACACGCCGTAGCTCCCGAACGTCTCCCAGCGCTTGGCGCCGGACAAGGCATCGAAGCCGTAGACGACGTTGCCGTAGTACCCCGCCGACATGTAGACGGAGCCCGCCGAAGCGACCGGCTGGTTGAATGTCGACCATTGCGACGCGAAGTGCATCTGCTGCTTGAACGCGCCGGTAGCGAGGTCGAACACCCATTGCGGGTTCGTGCCGCTCGAACTCTCCATTGAGGTCACGTGCACCAGTCCGTCGGAGATCGCAGGACCGCTGAGATAGCCGGAGGCGTAGATCTGCGAGCCCAGATCGTAGTTCCACTTCTCGGCGCCGTCCGCAGCATTGAGGCCGCGCACCGTGCCCCGATACTGCCAGGTCCCGCCGGTCGACGGCTCGACGGTCGTGATAGCCACCATGTCGGCCGTCGCGGCCGGGGCCTGGATCGACTGCCCCGCGTATTCCCAGGCCTTCACGAAGTCCGCGACCTTGTAATTCACCGGCACATAGCCGGTATGCGCACCGTTGCGCTGGAAGGTGCCCCACGCCTGGAGCGGCACGTCGAGGTTGACGGTGAAGGTCTGAGTAGAACCCGGATAGACGGTCCCGCATGTCGCATCGGTGCAGAGGCGGAAGGTCACCTCGGTAGAGGTCTTGCCGCCCGCCGGAAGATCGACGGTGGCGAACTTCACGGTGTAGCCCTGCCCCGCGGCGACCGGCGCACCATCGAGGGCGAAGCGCCGGTCGGAGAACTTCACGTCGGCCACGACATTGCCCGAAGACGATCCGGTGTAGCTGGCGCCGATCTCGAAATGGCCGGTCTGGCCTTCGGCGGAGCTGACGTTCAGCGTCGGGGCTGCCATCGTGACGTTCAACGTCGCCAGGGGCGGAGGGCCTCCGTTGCCATTGCCATCGTCACCGCCGCACGCACCCACCATGGCGGCCGCAGCAATCGCCGCGCCCCAGTACACGATCTTCATGAAATCCCCCGTTCGCCTGCGGGCTGCAGGCGGTCATCGGGTGCATCAGAAAATCCGAAAATACAAGGTAATGAACGAGTTGTAATAACAGGCGGGACAGACGCAAAAACCTCCCGTTCCTGTGCTCCTCACCCCACCCGGATCGGCGGCAGCACGTCCAGGCCCGCATCGCCGGCCTCGTCGACCAGTCCTTCGGGGTCCGGATGGATCAGTATCTCGGTGCCGGGAAATTCCGCCTTCAGCCGCGCTTCCAGCGCATCCATCACCTTGTGCGCCTCGCGCACGGTCATGTTCGCATCGACCCAGACGTGGAACTGCACGAAGTCGCGGTTGCCCGAGGTGCGCGTGCGCAAGTCGTGGACGCCGGTGATGTCGGGATTGCGGGCGAGCACCTCGAGGAAGCGCTGCTTCTTCTCCGCCGGCCACTCGTGGTCCATCAGCTGGTCGAGCACCTCCTCGGACGCCTTCCAGGCGCCCCAGGCCAGCCACAGCGCGATGCCGAGGCCGAACAGCGGGTCCGCGCCCGAAACGCCGAGGTACTGGTCGATCACCAGCGCCGCGATCACCGCCACGTTGAGCAGCAGGTCCGACTGATAATGCACGCTATCGGTCGCGATCGCGAGGCTGCCGGTCCGGCGGATCACATGGCGCTGCCAGGCGATCAACGCGAACGTCACTACGATCGCCGCCAGCGAGACGCCGATGCCGGTGCCCGCCGCCTCGACCCGTGCACCCGCGAAGAAATCCTCCACCGCGCGCGCGGCGATGCCCAGCGCCGAGATCGAGATCAGCACGATCTGGAACAGCGCCGCGATCGCTTCTGCCTTGCCGTGGCCGAAGCGGTGCTTGTCGTCGGGCGGGTGCGCGGCGATCCACACGCCCAGCAAGGTCGCCACGCTGGCGACGAGGTCAAGCGCGGTGTCGGCCAGGCTCCCCAGCATCGCGGTGGAGCCGGTGGACCATGCCGCCCAGCCCTTGATCGCGATCAGCAACGTTGCCGCGCCGATGCTGGCGAAGGCCGCGCTGCGGTTGAGAGCCCCGTGATCACTCACGGATAGAGCAGCGAACTGGCCCAGCCTTCCGGGCCGTGCTCGAAGCGGCGGCGCTCGTGGAGGCGATAGGGGCGGTCGTGCCAGAACTCCATCGCCTGCGGGCGCACGCGCCAGCCGCCCCAGTGCGCGGGACGCTCGACCTCGCCGCCCTCGAAGCGGGCACGCACGTCCTCATAGCGGGCGAGGAAGGTTTCACGCGAATCGAGCGGGGCGGACTGGTCGGACGCCACTGCGCCGAGCTGCGAATCGCGGGCGCGCGAATGGAAATAGGCCTCGGCCTCGGCCTCGCTTACGGGCGAAAGGGTGCCTTCGATGCGGATCTGGCGGCGCAGGCTCTTCCAGTGGAACAGCAGCGCGACCTGCGGGTTGGCGGCGATCTCCTGCCCCTTGCGGCTGTGGCCATTGGTGTAGAACACGAAGCCGGAGGTGTCGTAGCCCTTCAGCAGCACCATGCGCACCGAGGGCTGGCCGTCCGGCGTCGCGGTGGCGAGTGCCATTGCGTTGGAATCGTTGGGTTCCCTCTCGCGCGCTTCATCGTACCACTGCGTGAACAGCGCGAAGGGATCGCCATGCGGGATAAGCTCGCGGGCGTCGGTTTCGGAAGGATGCGCTATGGTCACTGTGCGAATTCCTGCGTTTCGAGATGGGAACCCTTGCGCGGATGCCCGGTTGCACGGGAGATGGCCTTGATCGCGGACAAGTCTCCTGTGCGAACTAGGGAACGCAAACGTTCCGCGCAACCTGCGAGAGCGCTTGTCCAAACCCGCCACGCAACCTAGCTAGGGGCATCATGGCAGCAGATCCCTATACCACCCTTGGCGTGCCCCGCGGTGCGAGCGAAAAGGACATCAAGTCCGCCTACCGCAAGCTGGCGAAGGAACTCCACCCCGACACCAACAAGGACAACCCGGCGGCGGCCGCGCGCTTCAACGACGTGACGCGCGCTTACGACCTGCTTTCGGACAAGACCAAGCGCGCCCAGTTCGACCGGGGCGAGATCGACGCCGAGGGCAACCCGGCCAGCCCCTTCGGCGGCGGTTTCGGCGCAGGCGGTTATGGCGGCGGCCCCGGCGGCCAGCGCGGCTTCGGCGGCGGTTTCGGCGCCGAGGAAGGGATCGACCTCGAAGACATCTTCGGCGGCATCTTCGGTGGCGGCGGCCGCGCCGGGATGGGCGGCATGGGAGGCGGCCGGGGCCGCGCCGCGCCCAAGGGCGCCAACGTCAACTACCGCCTCGCCGTGCCGCTGACCGACGCGGCGGAACTGAAGCCCCAGCGCATCACCCTGTCGGACGGCAAGACCATCGACCTCAAGCTGCCTGCGGGCGTCGAGGACGGCACCCAGATGCGCCTTGCGGGCAAGGGCGAGCCCGGCCCCGGCGGCAATGGCGATGCCACCGTCACCGTCCACATCCAGCCGCACGCCTTCTTCCGGCGCGACGGCGACGACTTGCGCCTCGACCTGCCGATCACGCTGGACGAAGCGCTGCTCGGCGCCAAGGTCAAGGCGCCGACGCCTTCGGGAGCGGTGATGCTCTCGGTTCCGGCGGGCTCCAGCTCCGGCAAGGCGCTGCGCCTCAAGGGACGCGGGATGACGCGCAAGGACGGCTCGCGCGGCGACCAGTTGATCACCCTGCAGATCACCCTGCCCGAGGGCGATGCAGACCTCGCCGCCCGCCTCGAAGGCTGGCATGACAGCCGCGACGTGCGCGGGAAGTTTGGCGTCTGATCCTGACCATGAAGCGCTGAGCAAAAAGCTGCGGCGCAAGGCGGGACCGGGCACCCGGACATTCCGCGTAATCGGCCGCGTCGTGTCGGGCACCTGGGACGACGGGTTCATCCATGCGGGCAATCTCGCCTACATGAGCCTGCTGTCGCTGTTCCCCTTCTTCATCGCGCTGGCCGCGATCCTCTCGGCGCTGGGCGAGCAGGACCAGATGGGCGCCTCGATCGACACCATCCTGCGCGCCCTGCCTCCGCGCGTGGGCGACGTGCTGCGCCCGGTGGCCCACGACGTCGCCGCCGCGCGCCATGGCTGGCTGCTGTGGATCGGCGGGTTCCTGGGCATGTGGACCTCGGGCAGCCTGATCGAGACCATCCGCGACATTCTCCACCGCGCCTACGACGCGAAGAAGCGCCACCGCTTCTGGCGATCCCGGCTGGTGTCGAGCGCGGTGATCTTCGGCTCGGTGCTGCTGCTGCTGATCTCGCTGTCCTCGCAAGTGCTGCTCTCGACCGCCGAGACGGTGCTGGCGACGCTATTCCCCCGGCTCGATACGCTTTCCGAGCAAATGGCGCTCACTACGGCGATGAGCGGAGGCGGCATTTTCGTCTCGATCTATCTGCTGTTCTATCTGCTCACCCCTTCGGCATACCAGAAGCGGCGCTACCGCAAATGGCCCGGAGCGGCGTTCGTCACGCTATGGTGGCTGCTGGTCGCCTGGGCGCTGCCGAAAGTGTTGCAGAGTTTCCTCATGTACGATTTGACGTACGGAAGCCTCGCCGGAGTGATGATCGCGCTTTTCTTTTTCTGGCTTGTCGGCTTAGGGATGGTCATAGGCGCGGAGTTGAACGCGGCGCTCGCGCAGGCGAACGAGGGTACAGGTGTCCCCGTGGAATTCGGCGCGGGTTCCGGCCCGGCGAACGGGCCCAACGATTAAAGTGGTTACAGGAAGAAACGAATGACCGGTCTGATGCACGGCAAGAGGGGGCTCATCATGGGCCTCGCCAACGACAAGTCGCTGGCCTGGGGTATCGCGAAGAAGCTGCACGAACAGGGGGCCGAACTGGCCTTCGCCTATCAGGGCGAGGCGCTGGCCAAGCGGGTGAGGCCGCTGGCGGAAAGCCTCGGCTCCGATTTCCTCATCGACTGCGACGTGTCGAACATGGACGCGATCGACACCGCCTTCGCCACTCTGGCGGAGCGCTGGGAGACGATCGACTTCGTGGTCCACGCCATCGGCTTCTCGGACAAGAACGAGCTGCGCGGCAAGTATGTCGACACCAGCCTCGACAACTTCCTGATGACGATGAACATCTCGGCCTACTCGCTGGTCGCCGTGACCAAGCGCGCGATGGCGATGATGCCGAATGGCGGCTCGATCCTGACGCTGACGTACTACGGCGCCGAAAAGGTCGTGCCGCACTACAACGTCATGGGCGTGGCCAAGGCGGCGCTCGAGGCCTCGGTGAAGTACCTCGCCAACGACCTCGGCCCGCAAGGCATCCGCGTCAACGCGATCTCGGCCGGCCCGATCAAGACACTGGCCGCCAGCGGCATCGGCGACTTCCGCTACATCCTCAAGTGGAACGAGCTGAACTCGCCGCTGCGCCGCAACACCACGATCGAGGACGTGGGCGGCTCGGGCCTGTACTTCCTGTCGGACTTGTCCTCGGGCGTGACCGGCGAGACGCATCATGTGGACTCGGGTTACCACCTCGTCGGCATGAAGCAGGAAGACGCGCCGGATATCGCGCTGGTCTGAGGGCCTTCTCGAACTGCCGAAGTACAAAAGGCCGGAGCTGATGCTCCGGCCTTTTCCATTTTCGTCGTCCCGGACTTGATCCGGGACCGGTGGCTGTCTTTAGAAGTAAGCGATAGGCAAGGCACCCTGCCGTGGGCCGGGTCGGTCTCGGCCAGCGGTCCCGGATCAAGTCCGGGACGACGAAGTCTCAGCGAACCTCCGCCGCCTTGGCCGGAGCAATGACATCCACCTTGACCTTATCCGGCGCGTTCGCCTTCACGAACAGCTGCCATGACGACACCGCCAGCACCGCCGCCAGCAGCGGCTGCAACACCTTGTCCGGCGCGCGCGAGGATAGGTAGCTGCCCACCACCACGCCCGGAATCGAGCCGATCAGCAGGTTGGTCAGCAGCGTTCCGTTGACGTCACCCATGATCCAGTGCCCGGTGCCCGCGATCAGCGTCAGCGGCACGGCATGGGCAATGTCCGACCCGACGATGCGTGCCACCGGCAGGCGGGGATAGAGCACGAAGAGCACGGTGACCCCGATCGCTCCCGCCCCCACCGAGGACACCGAAACGGCCACGCCGATCAGGGCGCCCAGCGCGATCGTGCCGCCGAGTTCCACCATCGGCGAACGCTGCGCGGCGCCGTCATGGGCATGGCGGAACAGCCACTTGCGCCCGATGACCGCGAGCGAAGTCAGCGCCAGAAGGCATGCCAGCGAGAGGAGAATGACGTGCTCTGTCGACTTGCCGACCGAACCCATCCGGGCCATCACCAGCAATGTCACCACGGCGGCGGGCACGCTGCCCATGGCCATGCGGCGCACGATCTTCCACTCCACGCTCTCGCGCGAGCCATGGACCGCCGATCCGGCGATCTTGGTCACGGCGGCGAACAGCAGGTCGGTGCCCACCGCCGTCTTGGCGCTGACGCCGAACAGCAGCACCAGCAGCGGCGTCATCAGCGAGCCGCCGCCCACCCCGGTCAGTCCGACCAGCAGACCGACGAGCAGCCCCGCGATGGCATGGAAAAAATCGATCGAACCCGTCACGCCCATTGCGTACCCATAATGCTGCACCCGGCCATATTATCACGCGCCGTTCCAGCCGGTTTGGTCTCACAAGACAAGCGGATTTGCGGTTTCAGGGGGCGAAGCGGGGCTTCGCAGGTTTGCAATGCCGCTCCAGGCTGTCCGTGTCGATCGCGTGGCGACGGCTATTCCTGCGCCGTAGCATCGACGGCGCCTTGCATCTGCTCCACCGCGTCGCCTGATGCCGACTGACGTTCCTGCCGCTCGAAGTAGGCCCGCTCGATTTCCTCCACGCGGGTCTGCTCCGCCTTGGCCTCGGCGTCGATCCCGGCAAGGCGCTTCTCCCGCTCGGCCTGGATCAGCTGTGCGTAGCGACCTTCGGCACCGTCCTTGCGTTCGCGAAAGGCGCGGTCGACGAACTGCCGCCAGCATCCCAGCGCACCGAACCGCCCGGCAACGGAACATCCACCCAGGCCGGCATCGTCCTGATAATCCCGAACCTTGTTGGTCCAGCTGTCCACCGGCGGGCGATCGGCGTCTCGCAGCACTTCGGGAATGCGGTAGCGCTCCTCTTCCGGCTTGCGGGCGCAGACGGTGATCTCACCCGAGGCCGACACCGGGCACGGATCGTCGCCGTACACGATGGTCTGCGCGACCCGCTCGCCCCCCTGCCCGACATCAATCGGAACGCGTTGCGGCATGGGCGTCTCGCCCAAGGCAGGCACGGCGATCAAAGCCAAGGCGCTCGAAGCGAAAGCGAAACGGTTCATCCTGTAGCCCCCTTAGTCACGATGCCAGCGAGTTCCATCGGACATAGCCGCTCGTACGCATTCGGGGCAGGATTTCCGAACGTGTCAGATCCCGGTCGGAAATCCAACGTTACCGGGCCGCAGCGTTCGTTGCGCGTTACTTCTGGTCGGGGGTCTTTGCCCCTGCGGCCGCGTCCTGCTGCGCCTCCTGACGCTGGCGCTGGTCGAAATAGGCCTTTTCCGCTTCCTCGACACGCGCCTGATCGGCGGCGGCATCGGCATCGATGGTGGAGAGGCGCTTTTCACGTTCGGCCTGGATCAGTTCGCTGAAGCGGACTTCCGAGCCGTTGGCCTTTTCCGCATAGGCACTGTTGATGAGCTGCTGCGTGCAGCCCAGCCAGCCGCCCGAACCCGCCGGCGAACAGCTCTGCGTGCCGAAGCGACCCACGGTTTCGTAAGCCTGCACCTTGTTCGCCCATGCCTCGGACTGGGGCTGGTCTATGCCGCGCAGCGGCTCAGGGATGCGGTAGCGTTCTTCCTCGGGCTTGCGCGCGCAGACGGTGATGTCGCCCGAGGCCGATTGCGGGCACGGATCGTCGCCGTAGATGATCAGCTGGTTGACCTTCTCCCCGCCCGGATCGGTAAGCCCGGCGTCCTGTGCGAATGCGGCGGGCGCGACGGCCAGCGAAAGAGCGGCAGCTGCAGCAGTGAGGAGAAGGCGGGTCATCGGTGGCTCCAGCAGGTATCGGCCCGGAGGCGTCATGATCGGGTCGCGCCCGATATAGGTAGGCTACGGGTTGAATGACAGCTTAAGAGCGTTTTCTAATCGGGTGGAAACACCCGATGACTCGGAAAACGCGGCAAATACAACCAGACAACCCGCGAGAGGTCAGATCCGTTCCGACAGCTTGATGGCCACGCGGCAGCCCATGCGGATCGCGTGGAACAGCAGCGGATAGGCCGGGGCCTTCTCCGCGCCCGCCGCCAGCGCGGCATCGCGGTGCTCGCGCTCCTCGTCGCGGAACTTCAGGATTGCGGCGCCCAGTTCGGGGTCTTCGTCGCCCAGTTCCTCGAGCTGCTCGGTATAGTGGCGGTCGATCTCGGTCTCGATCGCGGCGGTGCAGGCCATCGCCGCTTCCGGCCCGATCAGTGCCGTCGCCGCGCCCAACGCAAAGCCCGCGGCCGACCACACCGGCTGCAGCAGCGTGGGACGCACGCCGCGCTGCGTGATCATCGCGTCGAACTTCGCCTGATGCTCGGCCTCCTGCGCGGCCATGCCGGCGATCTCGGTCGAGTGCGGACCGCGCGTGCCCATCACCGCCAGCTGGCCCGCGTAGATTCGGTTGGCGCCGAATTCGCCCGCCTGATCGACCCGCAACATCCGTTCGCTGCGCTTACTCATCGCGTTCATCTCAAGCCTTTCGGTCGCTGCGGGCGATGAGGGCGAAGACCGCCAGCGCGCCCAGCGTCGAGAACAGGAAGTTGAAGCCCGCCAGCGAAATGCCGAAGAGGCTCCACGGCGCCACGTCGCAGCGGATCACCGGCGCCTTCATGATCGCGTCGAGCGGATCGCCGCCTGCCGCGAAGGGGCTGGCGGTGCAGGCGGTCACGCCTTCCCACCACTTATATTCGACCCCGGCGTGGAAGCCGCCGATCAGCCCGGACACCAGCACCGCCAGCGCCGCGACGGCCACCAGCGGGCGCACCGGCCGCCAGAAGAACGCCAGCAGCGCGAAGACGATGGCCAGCATGTGCGGATAGCGCTGCCACCAGCACATCTCGCAAGGGTTGAGCCCGAACACGTACTGGCTCACCAGCGCCCCGCCGAGGGCGATGACGGGAATGCCAAGCGCCAGCATACGCGCGGCGCGCACGGACGGTGCGGCGGAAACGGCCATGCCCTTCGTGCCCCTGCCGTCAGTTCTTGGAAACGGCGGCAAGCGCGGGCTTGCCCGCCGTGCGCTGCAGCGTGGAGATCGCGTAATGCAGCTGGAAGTCCTTGATGCCTTCCTTTTCAAGCTCAGCGGCCGTCACCTTGAAGCGCGGATCGTCCTGCTTGTCGGTTTCCAGATCCTTGTCCTTGAGCGCCGCCTCGTTGATGAGGTGGCCGCGCAAGTCGGACTCGCGCACCGCACGTTCGGCGCGGGCACGGGCGTCGGGATCGGACAGCTGCGGAACCTTGATGTCGGGGGCAATGCCGCCCTCCTGCACCGAGTGGCCGGAAGGCGTGTAGTAGCGCGCCGTCGTGATCTTGATCGCGCTGTTCTGGTCGAGCGGCAGGAACGACTGGACCGAGCCCTTGCCGAACGTGCGCTCGCCCATGATCACCGCGCGGTGCTGGTCCTGCAGTGCGCCAGCGACGATCTCCGAGGCCGAGGCCGAACCCGCGTCCACCAGCACGACGACCGGCAGGCCCTTGGCGACGTCGCCCTTGAACACCGATTCGGCGCGGTAGAACTGGTTCTCGTTCGCGTTGCGCCCGCGCTGCGAGACGATGTCGCCATGGTCGAGGAACAGGTCGGACAGCGCCACCGCTTCGTCCAGCGAACCGCCGGGGTTGGAGCGCAGATCGAGCACGAGGCCGGTCAGCTTGCCGCCCTTCACCGCCGCCTGCTTCTTGAGGTCGGAAATGGCGTTGTTCACGTCGTTACCGACATCGCGCGAGAACTCGTTGACCGAGATCACGCCGACGTTGTCCTTGAATTCCCAGGTCACCGGCTCAAGCTCGATCACGCCGCGCGTCACGGTGACGTCGAACGGCGCGTCGCGGCCCGGGCGGAAGATCGTCAGGCGGATCGAGGAGCCCGCCTCGCCGCGCATCTTCGATACCGCCTCGTCCAGATCGCGCTCGTAATAGAGCACGCCATCGAGGTGGGTGATGTAGTCGCCCGCCTTGAGCCCCGCCTTCTCCGCCGGGCTGCCCTTGAACGGCGAGACGATCTTCACCGCGCCGTCATCCTCGACCACCGAGAGGCCGAGGCCGGTATACTTGCCGTCGATCATCGTCTCCAGCCGCTGCAGCGACTGGCCGTCGAGGTAGTTCGAATGCGGATCGAGGCTGGCCAGCATGCCGTCGATCGCGCCCTTGAGCAGCTTGTCGTCGCTCACCTGGTCGACATAGTTGTCCTTCACGATCTGGTAGATCGTGAAGAGCTTGTCGAACTCGTGACTGGTGCGCGTGTCCACCGCCGACAGGCCAGAGGTCGCCACAGGCAGCACGGCCACGGCGGAAACCAGCAGGGTAGCCCTGAACAGCTTGGGGATTAGCGGGGCAATCTTCATCGGGCGTGATGCCTCTTCAATGCGTCGGTCCGGCGCGGTGGCCGGCGGGGGTTCATGACCGTCATCCTATCGTCCGATGACCGTGAACGCCAGCGGAACGGCAGGATTTGCGTTCATATAGGAGGCATCAGGTTAATTGCCCGAAAAACCATGTCGTCGTCCCGGACCTGATCCGGGACCGCTGGCCATGAACAGCATTGCAAGCGGTGAGGCGCCTGGACGACGTCGCGTGCCTAAAGACCGCCGCCGGTCCCGGATCAAGCCCGGGACGACGCCTTACAATGCCCGGATATACTGAAGCGGATTGACCGGCGCCCCGCCCTGCCGCAGCTCGACCATCACGCGCGGATCGCCCGGCCCGGTCACGCCGATGGGAGACCCGGCGACCACTTGCGCACCCACTGCCACGTCCAGCCGCGCCAGGCCCGTGACAAGCGAGGTCCAGCCGCCGTCGTGCTCGATGATGACGATGCTCTGGAAGCCGCGATACGGCCCCGCGAAAGCCACTCGCCCCGGCGCCGGAGAGACCGCCTGCGCATGCGCGCGCGGGGCCATGACCAGCCCGTTGGAGCGCGCCTGCCCCGGCGCATCCTCGCCGAATCCGGTCACCAGTCGCCCGGTCACCGGCAGCATGTAGCTGGACAATCCCTCGGGCAGCGGCGTGAACTGCCCGGCGCCGATGACTTGCGCATCCTCCGGCCGGGCGGGCCGCATGATCGGCCCCGGCAGCGCCGCGAGGCTCGCCCGCAATTCCCCCTGCCGACCGACCTGCACCACCAGATCGCCCAGATCGCGCGCCTTCTCCGCCAGCGCCAATGCCCGGTCGCTTTCCCGCGCGGCGATACCGCTGGCTTCGCGCCCGGCCAGCCGCTGGCGCGATTCGATGGCGGCGAGTTGCCCGCGTCGCTCGCGCATCTGTGCCTGCGCCTGCGAGAGCCCGGCGGCAGCGGCCTTGGCCTGCTGCTCCAGCGCCCGCCCACGCTCGATCGCTACCCGCAGGCCCGCCGTGCGCGCCTCCACCTCGGGCAGCATCGTGTCGAGCAATGCCCGCATGTAAACCGCATCGCGTACCGAACCCGGCCGCAGCAAGGCCAGCAACGGAGGCCGCCGCGACAGCCGCTGCAATGACCCGGTGAGTCGCGCCAGAGGCCCCTGCTTCTGCGCCAACTGTGCCCTCAGGCCCTGCCGCTGCGAAGCGATCAGCCGGATCTGCGCGCACTGCACGGCGATCTGCGCATCGGTTTCCTGAATCCGCGCGGCGATAGCGGCGGCCTCACGCGCAGTGGTTTCGGCCTGCTCGGTGACTTCGCGGGCACGTGCCTCCAGCTTTTCCGCCCGCTTGCGAGCCGCTGCACCTTCGCGCCGGGCGGCGATCATGTCCGCCTGCGCCTGCCGCGCATCGACCGCCGGGTCGAGCACCGC
>NZ_ALVC01000125.1:0-11463 GCF_000293195.2 Sphingomonas sp. LH128 | reverse complement strand
GCGCGGCGATGACGGCCAGCCCCTGCTCGCGATCTGCTCGTTCGAGGATGTGACCGAGCGCGAGCGCACGCTGCAGTTGTTCGAGACATTTGTCGCCGCGGTTCCCGGCGTCGTCTATGCCAAGGACCGGCAGAAACGGATGATCGTCGCCAATCGCGGCGTCGCCGAACTGGTGGGCAAGCCGCTGTCCGAGATCCTGGGCAAAAGCGATGCGGAGTTCCTCGATTCTGCGGCGGAAGCGGCGGCGGTTGCCGAAACCGACGAACGGGTGATGACCTCAGGCGTGGCGGAACAGGTGGAGGAACTGGTCAGCTTCCCCGACGGGCGCCGCGCGATCTGGCTCTCGACCAAGGCGCCCTTGCGCGACGAAGCCGGTGCGATCACCGGCATGATCGGCTCGTCGATCGACATTACCGCGCGCAAGGAAGCCGAGGCCGCGCTGGCGCAGGCGGAGGAGCAGTTCCGCTTCGCGCTCGAAGCGGCGGGCGGCATCGGCACCTGGGACTGGGACGTCCCTGGCGACGTCGTTCGCGCCAGCGCGCAATTTGCCGGGCTTTACGGCATCGCGGCCGAGCGGGCCGCCGCCGGCCTGTCGCTCGAGGAATATATCGCCGGCATCCATCCCGCCGATCGCGAGGCGATCAGCGCGCGCATCCGCGCGGCGGTGGACGGCGAAGATGAATTCCATGCCGAATACCGGGTCTGCAACCTCAACGGCGAGGTCCGGTGGGTAGTCGCCCGGGGTCGCTGCCTGCGCGATGCGGCGGGAACGCCGACGCGTTTTCCGGGCGTCACCTTCGACATCACCGACCGCAAGCGGGCCGAGGACGCGCTACGCGAGGTCGAGGAGCGCTATCGCCTGGCCGCGCGCGCCACCAATGATGCGATCTGGGACTGGCATTTCGCCAGCAACCATGTGCTGTGGAACGAAGCGCTCGAAGTCGGCTACGGCCATGCGCCCGAGACGGTGAGCCCCACTGGCGAATGGTGGCTCGAGCAGATCCATCCCGAAGACCGCGAGCGGGTCGACACAACCATCCATGAGGCGATCGAAGGCGAAGCGGAAAGCTGGACCGGTGAGTATCGCTTCCGGCGCGCTGACGGCAGCGCCGACGTCTTCGACCGCGGGCATATCATCCGGGACGAGACGGGACGCGCCATCCGCATGATCGGCGCCATGCTCGACCTCAGCGAGCGTCGCCGGGCTGAGCGCGCCCTGCGCGCGACCAGCAGCGCCTGGAAGCGATCCTCGCCAATACGCGCATGGCGGTGTTCCTGCTCGACGAGCGCGCGAAGTGCATCTTTGCCAATGCTGCGGCGCAAACACTGACGGGACATGATGTGGCCGCGCTTGAAGGCCGTACGCTTGATCATCTGATCGCGCCGGAAGGGGTCGCCCAGCCGGGTGCCGGGACTGCGCTGCCGCTCGACACGGTCCTCGAAGACGGACAGCAGATCGAGGGCGAGACGATATTCGTCACCCAAGCGGGCACGATCCTGCCCATCGCCTACAGCGCAAGTCCGGTTCTGGACGAGGTGGGCCGGCCCGTCGGCACGGTGGTCGAGGCGCGTGGGACCGCCGAGGAAAAGGCCGAGGAGCGACGGCAGGCATTCCGACTGGAGCTGGTCGACGCGCTGCGCAGCGAGATCGATCCGCGCCAGATCATGCAGCGCGCCGTGAATATCCTGGGGCCTCATCTTGGCGCATCGCGGGTCGGCTATGGCATGGTGCGCCGGGACGGCGAGATGGTCGATCTCGAGACCGAATATTGCGATGGGGTGGCGCCGCTGGCCGGTAGCCATCCGATCAGCGCTTTCGGTCCCGGCAATATCGCGAACCTGCGTGCGGGGCAGACCTCGGTCTATCGGGATGTCGAAGCCGACTCCGGCACGGCGGGCATCGGCCTCGCGGACTTCGGGATCGCGAGCCTGGTCGCCGTTCCATTGATCCGCGAGGGCGTCTTGCGCGCCTCGCTCTACGTCAACCAGGACGAGGTGCGCGATTGGCAGCCTGCGGAGGTCGCGCTCATCGAGGAAGTGGCCGCGCGGGTGTGGGACGCGGTCGAGCGGGCCAATGCGGTCGACGACCTGCGCGCGCTCAATGCCGATCTGGAACGCCGGATCGCGGCGGCCGTGGCCGAGCGCGAGAAAGCCGAAGAGGCCTTGCGGCAAAGCCAGAAGATGGAAGCGGTCGGCCAGCTCACCGGCGGGATCGCGCACGATTTCAACAATCTGCTGACCATCGTCACCGGCAATATCGACATGGCCGGCCGGGCCCTCGAGGCGGCGGGCGTCAACGATCCGCGCGCACGCCGCGCGCTCGACAATGCGATGAAGGGCGGCGAACGCGCGGCGGCGCTCACGCACCGATTGCTCGCCTTCTCGCGCCGCCAGCCGCTGGCGCCCAAGCCGACCGATGCCGACCGGCTGGTCGCAGGCATGTCCGATCTGCTCGGCCGCTCGCTGGGCGAGATGGTCAGCCTCGAGATCGTTACCTCGCCGGGGCTCTGGCGGATCGAGGCCGACCAGAACCAGCTTGAAAATGCGATCCTCAATCTGGCCCTCAACGCGCGCGACGCGATGCCCCAGGGCGGAACGCTGACGATAGAGACCGCCTACGCGCGGCTGGGGGACGAATATAGCGCGCAGCATGCCGAGGTGGCGCCTGGCCAATATGTGGTGATCGCGGTGACCGATACCGGCGAGGGTATGACGCGCGAGACGCTGGCCCGGGTGTTCGAACCCTTTTTCACGACCAAGGAGGTGGGTCGCGGCACGGGCCTGGGACTCTCGCAAGTCTACGGCTTCACCAAGCAGTCGGGTGGACATGTGAAGGTCTATTCGGAAGAAAACCAGGGCACCACCGTCAAGATCTACCTGCCGCGCCTGGTCAGCGACGCCGAGGTGGAGCCGGCCGCGGAGCAGGTGACCGACCTGGAGACCAGCCCGCGCCGGGAGACAATCCTTGCCGTCGAGGATGATGACGATGTGCGCGCCTATACGGTCGAGTGCCTGCGCGAACTCGGTTACCGGGTGCTCGAAGCCCATGACGGGCCCTCGGCGCTCGCGCTGATGGAGCGGCAGAGAACTTCGGTGGATCTGCTGTTCACCGACGTGGTCATGCCCGGCATGTCGGGCCGCGAGCTCGCGGACGAGCTGCGGCGACGCCAGCCCGATCTGCGCGTGCTCTACACCTCGGGCTATACGCGCAACGCCATCACCCATGGTGGCCGGCTCGACGAAGGCGTCGAGATGATCGCCAAGCCTTTCACCTACCAGGCCTTGGCCATGAAACTGCGCGACATGCTAGAGGCCGGCCGCACCAAGCGCGTGCTGGTGGTCGACCATGATCCGATGGTGCGGGCGCTGGTCGCCGAATCTCTGGCCGGGGTCGACTATACGGCCGACGAGGCCGCGACGGCGGCCGAGGCCTTGATGACGGTCCGGGCGGCGCAGGGGCGCTTCGATGCCGTGGTGCTGGATCTCGCGCTCCCCGACAAGCCGGGCGACCTGGTGGCCGCCGAACTGCGGGCGCTTCATGCCGATCTCCCGATCCTGATCGCAGCGGATGCAGGCGCCAAGGCGCTCGCGGCGCGCTTTGCCGAGGATCGCTGCATCGCCGTCATCGCCAAACCCTATACCGGCGGTCTGCTCAAGGAAGCGCTGGCCGATCTGGGGATGCGGTGCGCGGTCGGCGACACGGGGCAGTAGGACGCGGAGAAAAGGGCGGCTGTTCTTGTCGGGAAGCGCCCGGGAGACGCCGCAGGCGATAGGCGCGTTCGATGGCTGCGACGGCGTGGCCGGCCAGCAGACACTGGGCTTCGAGCGAAAGGGGCGCATCGCCCACGAACGCGAGGGTGACGCCGGCGTCGCCGCGGCGCTCGAAACGAAGGGTACCTTGAGCGCAGACCGCAAGTCCTGCTTCGAAGTCGAGCGACCAGAGCCCGGGTGTTGTGTGCGAATCCATGCACACTTGTACCGCAAGATGACGAAAGCCTGGTTATGGCCACGGCGCCAAAGCCCTAGACATTGGTCGCATGGCGCTTGACTGCAACAAGGCATCCCGCGAGAGCGCGGGCGTCACGTGCTCGTGCGCCGGATCCGGTGCGCGACATGCCGGGCCGCGCCTTCAGCGCTGCTGATCGCCTTTCCGGCGGCGGCCGCCGCCTGGCGCGCGCCGGCTTGGCGCAAAAGCGTGCGCGCTTCGCGCAGGCGCTCCACGGCATTGGCGATGGCCTGGCCGTGCTCGGGCGTGGCAGGCGTGATGGGGCGCATGGATGACCTCCTTAGTGAATAAGCTTGTGGTCAAAGGCGGCATAACCGGTGGGTATGCTGTGGGCGCGCGGTGCACATGTCGCGCGATGGCGCAGCGCCGCGCGGCTGCCTAGAGACGGCTTGCGGCCTGCCCTGCAGTAAAGTCGGCGAGCCATTGCTCCATGGTCGGCCGTTCGCTGACGGCACGAGCGCGGCCGCGTCCTGGAAGCGCAGCAGCTCGGTGGGAGCGGTCCGCAGGATCTCGCCGATCTCGGCCTGGGGCAGCAGCCGCTCGGCGCGGATAAAGTCGGTGATCCGCCCCGGTCGCGTCCGGGTCGAGCGCCGCCAGAGCCCCTCGACCGTGTGGAGACGCGGGGCGGCGCGTGCCTCGATGAGCACGATGAGCCGCAGGCACCAGGGCGGCAAGGCGCGGACCTCGTCGGGCTTGATGGCGCCGCAGAAGAAACAGGACGATTTGGGCGGGACCGGCAGGCCAGCTTGCGTGATCCGGGCCTCGCAGCGTGCGCGCGTCCAGCCCCAGTCGCGAAGCGGATAGCGGCACTCGAACAGCGGGTCGTCGATCCCGGCGGCATGGCGGTAGCGGCGCGCGTCGGCGGGCGAGGCATCGTAGCCGATCAGGCGCACGACCTTCCCGCCCGCCGCCCAGGCGGCCTTGGCCGGCGGCCATTGCTTGAGGAAGGCGTCCTGGGGCGCGACCTTCCATTTGAGCGAGCAGCTGTGACGGCCCAGGCTAATGCTCGGCAGCGTCGCGTTCGCCAGCAGGTTGGTGAGGATCGTCGCATAAGGCGGATAGTGCTTGAAGCGCTTGGGCCGGTAAGCGACGACTTCATAGGGAATGCCCCGGGCCGCCATCCAGGCGGCCATCATCGACTGATATTCATACGTATCGGGCTTTTCGGCCCCAGGGTCGGCGGTGAGGACGAGATCGGGCGTTTCGCCGCGCGCATGCAGCTCGATAAGGAGCGCGGTGGAATCGACTCCGACGCCGTAGGCGAGGATGATGGGTGCCTGCGGATCGAGCTCGATCCTGTCGGGCACGCGGCAATGTGCCGCGTCATTAGGCACGCGGTGCATGAGGTGTCCTTTCAGGGAGTCTGCCCGTAGGCGGGCACTACTGACAAAAATGTGGACAGCCGCCCCGCGCGCGCGCAGCATCGCGCCGCGGGGGGAAACGAAAGATGCCGCTCAGGGCGCATATGATCGTCTACGCAGCGCCGCCCCATGACGCGGTGCGCACCGTGCAGTGCCAATGCGGATGGAAAGCGACGGCCGAACCCGACAGTCCCTCTGACTATCGCGCCACGATGGCGCATTTGCTCGCCCGGTGGCTGGGCCATGTCGCCCCGCCGCCGGCCTGAGGTCAGGCGAACAGCCGGCCGTCCGATGGGGTGGCGGGTGCCAGATTGAGATCCCGGCGGATCTTCCGGGCGAAGCGATCGGGCGCCATGAGGTCGCGGATCGAGGCATAATGGTTGCGCTCGCCGATATGGTCGCTTCGGCCGTGGACGCGCCGGTAGAGGATCTCGCGGTCCGGTCCCATGAGGCCCAGGCTGAGCTGGACCCAGATGTCCTCGCCGTGGAGCGTGATTTCGCCGGAGACGGCAACGCCGCCCTTGTTGGAGCGGACATCGAAACTGCCCTCGGCCAGATCCAGCGCTTCGGCGAGCCGCCGCATCGCGATCCGTCCCTCGCTGTGGAAGAGGCGCTTGGCGGGCTCGTCATAGGCGACGCCGCGATAGGCGAGCGTCTTGAGCACAGGATGCCGCCGGATTTCAGCGATCGCGTCCAGGCATTCGCGGCGCAGGAGAGTGCTGGGCGGCCGGGCTTCGCACACCTGCGACAGGTGACGGATAAGGAGGATGACCGCGGGGTCGATCTCAGCGTCCTTGCCAGCGTTGCGGCAGTCGGTGATCGCGGCGCCGATCGCGTGCAATGTGGTGGTGACGGTGCAGAGCGCGCTAGGGTCGAGGGCCTGCTGGTGGCGAAACGCAACATCGTAGCTCATGGGGAAAGTCTCCGAGGGGCCAAGCGATCCACGTCGCTCGTCCTCCCGGCCCCCCTCCCCTTTTTCCGGCGCCTGGCGCCGGGCGGTCCTTGCAGATTGCGGACCTTTCCGGTGCGGCCAGGGGAAAGAACCGCCGGATAGTCAGAGGCCTCGGCAAGGTATAAAATTCCTCCGAAATGGAGAGGACTCAGGCGATGGGCATCGACATGATGGAATGCCTGCGTGGCGGCGTGTCGGACCTGCGCATCCCGGGACATCCTGAGCTTGGTGAGCGCGCGAACGAGATGGCGGGACCGGATGCGACCGGCATCTTCAGCGTCATAGGACCGTTTCAGGTCGATCTTTTCGCGCGGGCCGTCTGCGCCACCGCCTTTTCCCGTGGCAGTGTCGCGCCGCCCGAGGCGGCCGCAATCGAACTGCGCTACGTGCTAGCCCAGCCGGTCCGGTTCGACCGGCTGGTCGGAGCCGTGCGCGACCGCCGGGACGCGCGGGACAGCTTGCCCGTGAAGGTACGACGCCTGACAGTGTCAGGGCTTCCCGCTCTGTATCAGGTCATGGAGGGGCGTCACCGGGCCTTCGTCGCGCGCGACGCGGGCGACAGCACGATCGCGGCCCGGATCGACATGGACTATCGCTGCGATCCGTCCGCCTTCTGCCTGCATGGCGATACGCTGATGCGCGAGGCCGAGGGCGTGCGGTGGCCGGTCTCGCCGCTTCGGCCCTGGGACCTGCCGATCGAAGCGGCCGGCGCGGCGGTGACGCCCGACCTCAACTATACGCTCCAGGCCCTGGGCGTGCGTAGCCTCCCGGTCAGCAGCGCGCTCAGCTATGACCTCAATCTCGCCAGGGCCGTCCATCGCGAACTCGCCCATGCGGCCGACAAGGCCTGACCCAGGTCGATGCCGACCATGTTGACCATGCCAGATGTTCACGGTACGTTCCCACGCGAAGGGAGTTTCCGCCATGAGCATGTCCATTTTTCTCGACCGGTTTGATCTCGACATCACGCTGCGGGATGCCGCGCTCGATCCCGACAATCGGCCGACGCGCCGGATGATCGCCAATGCGGCCATCGGCATGGATGCGCTTGATGCCTATTATGCCGTGCGCGAGATCCGCGAGGCGGCCCAGTGGATCCACGAGGGGCTGGCGCAAGGCAAACGGAAGCTCGCAAGCCTGCTGTCCAACCCGCAGGCCGACGATTTTCAGCGGACGATCTATTTCTGCCTGGCGGGTCGCGGCGTGGTCGAGATGCTCGACGACCTCGCCTGGTTGGAGGATCTGCTCGAGCGGCGCGGCCGGATCGCGGGCCAGATCCACCGTGAAAAGCGAACGATCCTGCCGCTGACTAACCCCTATGTCGCGGCGGAGCCCGACGGCCCCCTCGTCGAGAGCCGTGCCGATTTCGCCCAAGGTGCGTCCTGGTGGGCGGAGCCAGTCGTCAAATCCTGAGCTGCAGGGCTGCGCCGCGTCCGGCGCCGTGCTTGGTGATCGGCATCAAGGCTCGGCGTGCAGCTGGTCTGCGGCCCATTGCTCGACCCATCCGGTCACAAGCGCATCATGATCGAGGTCGCCGCTTTCGATGAGCGCCCGCAGATCCTCCCGCGCCTTAGCGATCGCCTCTTCCCAGGGATCGAACCGCAGCGGCGGCGCTATGGCTGGCGCCGCGATCGGCAGGGCGCGGGCAGGCTGGCGTAGCCGCGCCCGCTGCTGCTCGACCCACCGCTCCATCTCGTCGGCGACGAGGTCATCCGACTTTCGACAACCATGCACCCGCGCCTTGCTACGCGCTGCGATGCCATAGGCCTGACTGTCGATCGAGGCGACGCGGCGCGCGAAGGGTTTGAGGAAGGGAATGGCCGCGCCCTTGACGCCGAAGAGATGCAACCGCACCGCTGGCGGCAGGACGCGATCGAGATGATCGACCACCGCAATAAGACCGGCGTCGCCATGGATGGGTCGTCGGCACATCGATCCGACACCGATGAGGGGATGGCGCTCGACAAGCCCCGCGAGCGCAGTGGCGCAGCGTTCGTAATCTTGCGGCAGGCGGCCCTGGATGACCGGCAGGAATGTGCTGGCGATATTCCGATCGACAGCGCGCGCATGACATTCGATATTGGCCCGGACGGTGCGCGCGATCCGGTCGAGGACCTCCTCGCGGTCGCGGGCAACCTCCTGCTCCACGCAATAGTCGAGGCTCGCCCACCAGCGAAAGGGAAAGGCGGACGCGAGCGCGACATAGGCGTCGATGGTCCAGGGATAGCCGCCATAGTGGGCCATGGCGCTGAACCCGGCGCTGTCCAGGCAAAGACTGTGGAGACCGGCCGCATTCTCCAGGTCCTGGAGTTTCCAGCCGGCCCATTCACGCCCCTGCCTTGCGTCCACCCAACGGGAGAAGGCATTGGCGGAGACGAGGACCGGCAGGGCAAGGCTGCGCGCGCGGGCGAGCAGCGGGCCGGAGCGAAGATGCGGCAGCCCGACCATCAGCGTGATCGCGCGCGATTGGGACGAGGACGTAACCATGCGACAGGTCCTTGGAAACCACCTCATCGGCAAAGCCCATCGACGGCACCGGGTTCGACCTGGTGCCGTACGGGGTGGGCCACGCGTTTCAAACGCCCAGGCCTTGCGGAAAAGGGACTATTGTCGGCGCTCGCAGGTGAGGCGTTCGCCCTTGCGCCATCGGGCGGGGGGCAGCCAGGTGCCGGCAAAGGCCCCTGCCCTGCGGCCCTGGGCGTCGGCGAAGGCCGCCTCATAGCGCGCGCGGCGGGCGGGATCGCGGCGAAGATACTGCGCTTGCGGGATCGCAAGCCCGGCGCGGAGCAGCGTCTCGCCGAGGTCAGCGCCGCGAACGGTCACGGTGGCGACGGGGCGGCCATAGGTTGATGAGGGCGTCAGCGTGATGACCGCCTCGGCATCGCGCAGAGCCCGCGCTGCGAGATCCTGCGCGGCCTTGCCGCACGACCAGCAGCCATTCCAGCGCTCGCACATCTGCCTTGTCTCGAAGGCATCGATCCCGAGCAGGCGGATATCGACGGCGAGCGTATCGCCGTCGAGCGCGCGGCCGCGCGCATGGAAGCTCTGGGCGTCCGACAGGCTGGAGCCCATAAGCAGGGCTGCAAAGACGCTCGCGAGCATGACCTTGCCACCCATCATGATACCATGACCGTCTCGACCTGCTCATAGCGAGCCGGGACCAGGGCCACCCGGTAGGGCTGGAGAAGATCGCCGGTGCGCACGACGCTGATCGGCCCGCCGCCGGCGGCGAACAGACGTGCAGCGACGCGTTCGGCATTCTGCCGGCTGCACAGGAGGTCGCGCTTGGCGGACCGGGGAAAGGAAAAAGGTAACATGGTCAGATCCTTGTCTTCGCAGGAGGGACGGGAGGCAAGAGCGCTCAGGCGAAGAGGGTCTTGTGGACCTTGGTCTCCGGGACGATCGTCCAGGCCTGGTCCATGAAGCGGCTGATCCGGTAGGGCATGCGCGTCTCGGGATCGCGCAGGATGACGCGGCGGCCGATCCGGTCGACGATGAATTCTTCGCCGACATGCCCGTCGGAGAACCGGACCGGCGCGGGCAGCTTGATGCGCGCGCCGGTCTCGATCTTTCGGGAACGGCGGGCGAGCGCCTCGCGGCAGCGATGCCGCCAGTCGAGCGCATGCTCGTTCGTGGTCGGTGTCAGAAGATCGAGGATCGCGGCGGGACAGGCAGCCTCGCAGGGGCCCATATTTTCCGTCATGTCCTTGTAGCCAAAATGCTCGCCGCTCGCGCTGCGTGGGTTCCACAGGACGAGGCAGACGATGGCGAAGACCTCGCCGCCGATGCCGTCGCGCGTCACCTGAGCGGCCGCATAATAGACGCGGTTTGCAGGGCAGGACGAGGCGAGCACCTTGAGGCCGCGCGTGCCGCCCTCGGGATGGTCGCGCTCATAGGTGAACTGGTCGTCGAGATAGGCTTTCGCAGTCGCGTGCCCGCCCATCGAATGGCGGGACATGGTGAGCCAACCCATGAGGGTTCTCCTTGGATGAGAGGGGATTACCAGTCGTAGACCGGAAGTTCGGCGATTGGCGCGCAGTCGCGGTCGAACTGCAGCCAGGCGGCGCCGGACGCTTCGGCGAGGTCGAGGCAGGCCTTGAGCGAGCCGGGCATATGCGCGCGGGCTGGCGACGCGACCCAGATGAACCAGCCATAATCCAGCCAGCGGTCCATGAGGATATGCGCCTGCCACAGCGCAGGGTTGAGGCGGGCCGCGAGCGGCGGCGGATAGGCGAGGATGGCGTCGAGTTCCGCCGCGACCTCGGCTGAGAGATGGGCCGTCGACAGGCAGGCCAGGATCTTGGTTTCAAGGGTCATGGCGGCCACCTCATGCAGCCGCGGCAAGTGCGGGCGGCGCGGCGCTGCCCGCTTGCCCGGCCTCGCCGAACGCCGTCAGATAGGCGAAGGCCTGTTCGGCCTTGGACGCAGCGTGGATGATGGCGGTCTTGTCGGCCTTGAGGATGCCGAGCCAGTGGCCGACATAGCTCGCGTGGCTGTCGTGCAACTCGTTGGGGAGGCCAAGCTCGGCGCAGACCAGCCCGGCGGTGATCTCGGCGACAAGTTCCTCGAATGCGTAGGCTTTGTCGCCGAAGCGTTTGCCGAAGGTGCGCGCGAGCCGGTCGCCATGGCCGGTCCAATGCCCCGTTTCATGGACCCTAACGCTCGCATAATGGTCCATCGAGATAAAGCTCGAGCGCTTGGGCATCTGGATATAGTCGAACGTCGGCGAGTAGAAGGCGCCGTTGCCGCCATGACGGACATCGGCGGGGATCGCCGCGAAGAAGCTGTCGATCGCCGCTTGCCGCAAAGAGGGGGTCAGCGGCGTGGCCGGCACCTCGGGCGGGTAATAATAGCCGGGCAGGCCATCGATCTGGTCGGCGTTGAAGACGATGTAATGGCGCAGGAAGCGGATGCTGCGTTCCACGGCCTCACCGCTCGCGGCGTCCGTCTCGGTCTTCTTGAACGAGGAATAATAGACCGACAGGGCGCCCTGCTCGCCGCGGCGGACCTGCGCGCCGAGCTCGCTCGCCTGCCGATAGGTCATCCAGTAGCGCGACCGGTAGCCGTGCATGTCGCCGAGCGCCCAAAGCAGGAGATTGTTGATCCCCGTATAGGGCGTGCCGCAGTGCCGGAGCGGCCGGCCG
>NZ_ALVC01000124.1:0-36322 GCF_000293195.2 Sphingomonas sp. LH128 | reverse complement strand
CGCCCCCCCCGCCATACGGCGGCCATAGCGGCGATCGACTTCCTGCAGCGCGACGACGTCGGCGTCGATCTCCTTGAGCACGGTCAGGATGCGCTCGGGATCGCGCCGCCGGTCGAGGCCGACAGCCTTGTGGATGTTGTAACTGGCGAACTTGATCTGCAACGAGCGGCTCCGGCGATTGGCCTGTGTAGCAATCCGCCGGAGCGCCGTCAGGTTCCTGCGTGAACCGTTATGGTGCGATCAGGCGCCCCTCAACGTTCCTTGGTCGCGCTGAAAGTCAGCTCGGGATTGCGCTCCTGCTGGTAGCTCACATCCCAGGCCGATCGGGCCATGAACACCGGGTCGCCGTCACGGTCCTTGGCCAGGTTCATCTTGTTGAACTCGCCGAAGTCGCGCAGCGCCTTGTCGTCGCCCTTAAGCCAGCGGGCGGTGTCGAACGGCGAACCTTCCAGTACCGCCTCCACCTTGTACTCAGCTTCCAGGCGGCTGATCAGCACGTCGAGCTGCAGCTGGCCGACGACGCCGACGATCCACTGCGAGCCGATCTCCGGGTAGAACACCTGAATGACGCCTTCTTCGGAAAGGTCATCGAGCGCCTTGCGCAGCTGCTTGGTCTTGGTGGGATCCTTGAGCGCCACGCGGCGCAGGATTTCCGGGGCGAAGTTGGGCAAGCCGACGAAGCGCACGTCGTTCTTCTCGGACAGCGTATCGCCAACGCGCAGGGTGCCGTGGTTGGGAATGCCGATGATGTCGCCAGGCTCTGCATTGTCCGCGATCTCGCGGTCCTGCGCGAAGAACAGGATCGGCGAGTGCACCGCGATCGGCTTGCCGAGGCCCGAGGGCGTCAGCTTCATGCCGCGCTTGAAGGTGCCCGAAACGAGCCGCATGAAGGCGATGCGGTCGCGGTGCATCGGGTCCATGTTGGCCTGCACCTTGAAGATGAAGCCCGTGACTTCCTTGTTGTCCGGTTCGATCGTGCCCTGGTCCGACGGCTGCGGCCGCGGCGGCGGAGCGTGACGCGAGATCGCATCGATCAGTTCCATGACGCCGAAGTTCTTGAGCGCCGAGCCAAAGTAAACCGGCGTCAGGTCGCCCGCGCGGTAAGCCTCGACATCGAATTCCGGATAGCCGGCCTGCGCGAGTTCCAGTTCCTCGGCAACGGCGTCCGGCAGCGCCGCACCCTTGTCGATCTTGCCGAGAAATTCCTTGGAGGCACCCTCAGGGCGGCTGATGCCGCCGCTGGCGAGGTCGAGGATGCCCTCGAACACGCCGCCCATGCCGACCGGCCAGGACATTGGGCACACGTCAAGCGCCAGCATGTCCGCCACTTCGTCGAGCAGATCGAAACAGGCGCGGCCTTCGCGATCCACCTTGTTGATGAACGTGATGATCGGCACCGAGCGCAAGCGGCAGACTTCGAACAGCTTGCGGGTCTGCGGCTCGATGCCCTTGGCGGCATCGATCACCATGATCGCCGAATCGACCGCAGTGAGCGTGCGGTAGGTGTCTTCCGAGAAATCCTCGTGACCCGGCGTATCGAGCAAATTGAAGGTGATCCCGTCCCGCTCGAAAGTCATGACCGAGCTGGTCACGGAAATGCCGCGCTGCTGCTCGATCTTCATCCAGTCCGAGCGCGCCCGCCGCGCCGCGCCGCGCGCCTTCACCTGCCCGGCAAGGTGGATCGCGCCGCCTTGCAGCAACAGCTTCTCGGTCAGCGTGGTCTTGCCCGCGTCAGGATGCGAGATGATCGCGAAGGTACGGCGGGACTGGTGGGGCGAAGTGCTCATCGGCGCGCTATTAGTGGGCTGGGGGCAAGAAGGAAAGTCCCGCCGCCCAGGTGCGTGTCGCGGATCAGGGCGGCAACAGTTGGCCTGCGCAGGCTATACGCTAAAGGTGGCTGCAAAGGTGACCGCAACGTTCGCCCGAACAAGAGAACGACCATGACAGAGCCGACGCCCACCCTGTCGCACCGCTTCGATCCCAGTATCCTGCGTGAATACGACATCCGCGGCATCTTCGGCATGACGCTGTTCGAAACGGACGCCTATGCGCTGGGGCGCAGTTTCGGGGCCATTATGGGAAGAGGGGCCGGCGTCGTGGTCGGACGCGATGGCCGGCTGAGTTCACCCGCGCTCGAACAGGCTCTGGTCGATGGCCTTGCCGATGCCGGCGTGAACGTCATCCGCATCGGTCTTGGGCCCACCCCCATGCTCTATTTCGCCGAAGCCTCAATTCCAGAGGTGAAGGGCGGCATTCAGGTAACTGGCAGCCACAATCCCGCCGATCACAACGGCTTCAAGCTGGTACTTGCGGGGGCGCCGTTCTTTGGTGCCGACATCGTCCGGCTGGGCAGCATGGCTGCAGCCGGCGATCTCCCCGCTGCGGAAAATCGCGGCCACATCGAGGAACGCGACGTTCTTCCGGCTTACGTCACCCGACTGCTCGAGGGGCTGGCCGGTTGCGATGGAAACCATCTTTCTCGGCTTCGGGTCGGCTGGGACGCGGGTAACGGCGCGGCTGGCCCTGCTCTGGAACGTCTGATCTCGCAATTGCCGGGCGAACATCATCTGCTTTTCTCCGAAGTGGACGGGCGGTTCCCCAATCACCACCCGGACCCTACGATCGACGCCAATCTCTCAGACTTGCGCAGGCTGGTCGCGGCGAAGAACCTCGACTTCGGACTAGCTTTCGATGGCGACGCCGACCGAATCGGTGTCGTCGATGGAACGGGTCGGGTGCTGGACGCCGACCGGCTCCTCCTGATCTTCGCGCGTGACCTGTTGGCACGCCGCCCCGGCGCAGGCGTAATCGCGGACGTAAAGGCCTCGCGCACGGTTTTCGAAGGGGTCCGCGCCCTCGGCGGCCGGACCGAGATGGCGCCGGCAGGCCACTCGCACATCAAGGCGAGGATGAAGCGCAGCGGTGCATTGCTGGGAGGCGAGACGAGCGGCCATTTCTTTTTCGCCGATGACTGGTTCGGCTTCGACGACGGCCTCTACGCCGCGCTGCGGTTGATTGCCGCCACAGCCCGGCTGGAATCGAGCGTTGCCGCGCTCCGCGACGCCACGCCCGCGCTGATCAGCACGCCGGAATTGCGCTTCCCGGCCGACGATGCGCGCAAGTTCGCGGTGGTCGAGGAGGTCATGCGGCGGCTTGCGCTGGCAGGTGCCCGGGTCGATGCGATCGATGGCGTCCGCGTAGATACGCCGGACGGCTGGTGGCTCCTGCGCGCATCGAACACGCAGGCCGCTCTGACCGCCCGGGCCGAAAGCGATACGCAGGCGGGCCTGCAACGCCTGCTGGACCAGATCGACGGCCAGCTCGCCGCTTCGGGACTGGCCGGAACGGCAAGGGCATAGCCGCTTCGAGCGCCGTGAAACTGCATCCACTGCGGTGCTTTTATCCCGGAGTGCCGATATGCTCCCCTCGATGCGCGCAATGACAACGCCCCCTTCCCCCGTGCCGTCGGAGATCGCGGCATGGTTCGATTCGCGCGGTTGGCAGGTGCGCAGCCACCAGCAGGAGATGCTCGCCGCAGCGGATCGGGGGCACCACGCGCTGCTCGTCGCTGATACCGGTGCGGGCAAGACGCTCTCCGGCTTCCTGCCGACGCTCGCGGCGTTCTGTCCCTCTCGCCTCGGACCCGGAAAATCGCCCGAGGGGCTCCACACACTCTACGTATCGCCACTGAAGGCGCTGGCGACCGACGTGCAGCGCAACCTTCTCACGCCCGTCGAGGAGATGGGCCTGCCGCTTCGCATCGAAACCCGCAGCGGCGACACGCCATCCGACCGCAAGGCCCGGCAGCGCGCGCGGCCGCCACATATCCTCCTGACCACGCCCGAATCGCTTTCGCTGCTGCTATCCTATCCTGAAGCGCCGGAACTGTTCGCCAGCCTCAAACGCGTCGTAATCGACGAGGTCCATGCCTTCGCTACCGGCAAGCGCGGCGACCTGCTGGCATTGTCGCTCTCCCGGCTGCAGGCGCTGGCCCCGGACATCCAACGCGCGGCGCTCTCGGCGACCCTTGCCGATCCGGACGAATATCGCGGATGGCTGGCCCCCTGGGGCGAGATCGAAAGCGTCGAACTGGTCGTAGGAGAACCCGGCGCCGATCCACGGGTCGAAATCCTGCTCCCACGCGAAGAGCGCATTCCCTGGAGCGGACATGCGGCGACCTGGGCGATCCCCCAGCTCATCGAACAGATCAAGGCCCATCGCACCACGCTCGTGTTCACCAACACCCGCTTCCTTGCCGAATATATCTTCCAGGAATTGTGGGACGCGAACGAAGGCAACCTGCCGATCGGCATCCACCACGGATCGCTTTCGCGCGAGGCACGGCGCAAGGTCGAGGCGGCGATGGCGGACGGGAAGTTGCGCGCTCTCGTCTGTACCGCCAGCCTCGACCTCGGCATCGACTGGGGCGATATCGACCTGGTGGTGCAGATGGGTGCGCCCAAGGGCTCATCGCGCCTGCTGCAGCGGATCGGGCGCGCCAACCACCGGCTCGACAGCCCCAGCGAGGCAGTGCTGGTACCGGGCAACCGCTTCGAATTCCTCGAGGCCTTCGCCGCGCAGGAGGCCGTGCGCGAAGGCCAGCGCGATGGCGACGCCTTCCGCCCCGGCGGCCTCGATGTCCTCGCCCAGCACGTCATGGCGATGGCGTGCGCAGGGCCGTTTCGCGAGGAGGCTCTGCTCGCCGAGGTACGCTCATCACTCAGCTACGCCTGGGTGGACGAGACGATCTTCGCCCGCGTCCTCGAATTCGTCGCGACCGGCGGCTATGCCCTGCGCGCCTACGACCGCTTCCGCCGCATCGTGCGCGACAGGGACGGGACCTGGCGACTGACCCATCCCGAACATGCGGCGCGCCACCGGCTCAATGCAGGGATCATCGTCGATGCCGAGATGCTCGACGTGCGCTTTCGCAACGGGCGTTCGCTGGGCAAGGTGGAAGAAGGTTTCGGCGCCAGTCTTGAGCCGGGCGATACGTTCCGCTTCGCCGGGATGGACCTGGAAGTCGAAGCGCTGAAGGATCTGGAACTCATCGTGCGCGCCGCGAAGCGCTCCGCGACGATACCCAGCTACATGGGCCAGCGCATGCCGATCTCGACGCATCTTGCCGACCGGGTGCGCACGATGCTTGCGGACCGGGCCGGATGGGCGCGGTTCCCGGACGACGTGCGCGAATGGCTGGAAGTGCAGGACTGGCGCTCGCACCTGCCGGCTCCCGGCCAGTTGCTGGTGGAGAGCTTCCCGCATCGGGGCCTCGCCTACACCAGCTATTATACATTCGAGGGCTGGAATGCGAATCAGTCGCTCGGCATGCTGATCACCCGGCGCATGGAAGACCAGGGGCTGGCACCGCTGGGCTTCGTCGCGACCGACTATACGCTGGTGGTCTGGGGGCTGAAGGCGGTGGACGATCCGGCCGCGCTGCTTTCACCCGATATCCTGACTCACGAGTTCGTCGACTGGGTCCAGCAATCCTACTTGCTGCGCCGCGCCTTTCGCGAGGTGGCGGTGATCTCGGGGCTCGTCGAGCGCCAGCAGCCCGGCAAGCGCAAGTCCGGGCGACAAGTCACGTTCTCGACGGATCTGATCTACGACGTGCTGCGCAAGTATGAGCCCGATCACTTGCTGATCGAGGCGGCCTGGGCCGACGCGCGGGCCCGGATGACCGATGTGGCCCGCGTGGCCGACGTGCTCGACCGGGCTGCTCGGGAGATCGACCACGTGATGCTTGACCGGATCAGCCCGCTCTCGGTGCCAGCGCTCTCGATGATCGGCCGGGAAAGCCTGCCGTCCGGTGCGGCCGACGACGACCTGTTGCTGGAGGCCGAGAGTCTGGCATCGGTCGCCATGCGCATCGATCCTGCTGCCGAGGATTGAAGGCAAACAAAAAGGGGCGGATCGCTCCGCCCCTTTGGGTGCCCCTTGCGGGACCAGCCTTTGAACGATCGGCTTACTTGCCGAAAGTCGCGAACTGTTCGTTGCCGACGAAGCCGAACTTCGTGACCTGCGAGGCCTTGATGACCTCGAGAACCTGTGCCGACAGCTCGTAGCTGGCTTCCGGCTCGGGCTGGAACTGAAGTTCCGGCTCGGGGGTCATGCGGGTCGTGGCTTCGAGCGTCTGGACCAGACGCCCCTGATCGATCTGGGTCCCGTTCCACATGACCTTGCTGTCCTGAGTCAGCACGATCTTGTTCTTGACGGGGTCGATCGGAGGCGGAGTGTCCGTCGGAGGGGTCGCGACGGGCAGATCGATATCGATCGAGTGCGTCGCAACCGGGATGGACATGATGAACATGATGAGGAGGCAGAGCATGACGTCGATCAACGGCGTCGTGTTCATCTCCATCATCGGCTCGCCATCAGACTTGCCTGCTGACATTGCCATGAGATGTTACTCCTGTTCCCGCGCGTCAGTTAGGATCGATCGGGTTGGTGATGAAGCCAACCGTCGGATAACCCGAAATCTGGACGTTGTAGATCGCACCGGCGACGCAGCGCCAAGGCGATTCGACGTCACCACGAATGTGGACCTGCGGGATGAGATCCGGGTTTGCCATGAGAGCCTGCGGACCACCTTCGCGCTTCACGATCGCGTCAAGACGCTTGAAGGCCTGGTCGCGCAGTTCCTCGGAAGTCACCGGCGTCACGTTGTTGATGTAGATGCGGCATTCACCGCCGCGGTTCGCACCCTGGAAACCGGGTTCGCCCGCGCTCTTGCCCGAAGCGTCGGTGGTCGAGACGGTAAGGAGGAGATTCTCCACCTTGTCCTTCGACTCCTGCGCTACGATGACGGGAATGCGCAGCTTCTCGATCGTCTGAATCGCGACCGGAACCGCGATCAGGAAGATGATGAGCAGCACCAGCATGACGTCGACGAGCGGCGTCGTGTTGATGTCGGACATCGGTGTCTCTGCACCGCCTCCGCCCGTGGATATCGCCATAGTCTTATCCTAATCCTTGCGTTGCCTGGGGGTCGGCAGCGACTTCTCGCATGCTTCGAGCCGCCGCCTTCTTCTTGACCCCGACGGGGGCGGATCGGGTCAATGAGCCGATCCGCTTCGTTCCCCGTGCTCTTACGGCTTGGCGGGAGCGGCAGCCGGCTTGGCGGGGGCCGGAGCAGCCTTGGCCGCGACAGCGACGGTCGGCTTGATGGCGCCCTTCGAGTTGATGTTCGCGAGAATGTCGTTCGAGAAGCCGGTCAGCAGTTCGGCAATGCGCTTGTTGCGCGACTGCAGGTAGTTGTAGGCAAGCACGGCCGGAACGGCGACGAGCAGACCGAGCGCGGTCATGATCAGCGCTTCACCGACCGGACCCGCGACCTTGTCGATCGAGGCCGAACCGGCGAGACCGATCGCGATCAGTGCGCGATAGATGCCGACGACGGTACCGAACAGACCGATGAACGGCGAGGTCGCACCGACAGTGGCGAGGAAGGGCAGGCCGCCGGAGAGGCGAGCGTTGATGGTCGCTTCCGAACGCGACAGCGAACCGTGCAGCCAGTCGTGGGCTTCAAGCGAGTCGGTCATCTTCGAGTGCTGGTCTTCAGCGGCGATGCCGTCTTCGACGAGCTGGCGCCATGCGCTGTTCTTCTCGAGCTTGGCAGCGCCTTCACGCAGGGTCGGAGCCTTCCAGAAGGTCGTGCGGATCGCGTTGAACTGGCGCAGGATCTTCGACTGCTCGAACCACTTGGTGAACAGGATGTAGAACGAACCGAAGGACATGATGCCCAGGATGATCACGGTCGCGTAAGCGATGAAACCGCCCTGCTGAAGCGCTTCGGCGAAGCCGAACTTGTTCTGCGGCGCGCCCGCGGCGGCAAGGATGTCAACGATAAGCATGCGAGTTACCTCTCAAGAAGAATGCAGGATGTGATCGGAGCGGTCGAATTACCCAATGACCTGAACCGATCCCTTGGAGATTAGTTGAGCTTGTACACGATCGCGGTCGAGTACGACGACGAGATCGGGTTGCCGTCCGCATCGAGCGCCGGGTCGAAGCGCGCGTAGCGCTGCATACCGTCGCAAGCGGCCTCATCCAGATCCGGGCTGCCGCTCGAAGCGGAAACGGAACAGGCCGAAACCTTACCGTCGCCACCGACAGTCACGCGAACACCGACGCGGCCTTCGCGCTCTTCACGAGCAGCGCGGGTCGGATAGTTCGACTGAATGCGGGCGGCCCAGCTGCCCTGGCCCTTCGGCTTGACGCCGCGAGCCTTAGACGGACCGGGCGGCGGCGGCGGCGGAGCCGGCGGCGGCGCTGCGGTCTGGATCACCACCGGCGGAGCCGGGGGCGGAGTGATCACAGTCTGCACCGGCGGCGGAGCCGGGGCGATGTTGATCGGCGGCGGCGGCGCCACGATAGGCGGCGGCGGCGTATCTTCCTTCGGAGGCGGCGGCGGTGGCTCTTCCTCCTTGGGCTTTTCCTCCTTGATATCCACGGTGGTCACCTTGTTGATGACCTTCTTCGCCGCCTCATAGGCCAAGCCGGTGACGAGCGCATAGCCGACGAAGACATGGATCAAGGCGACAATGACAAGAGCAACAACCTTGTTGGTGCTCATCTGCTGGTCAGCGTAAGCCATTCAGACGCATCACTCCATTACCAAGCCCCGGACAAAAATTCCCGGAAGAACATGCCCAAGGGCGCCCATGGACTCCCCCCCGGAAAGAGGGAACCCATGACGAAACTCCAAATTACCCACCCTGACGGCTAACAGTCTGCCCATCCGACGACAATACGAAACGGGAGGCGAACCGAGGAGCTATTGCTATTTTTGCCCCATTTTGCAGGCTTCTTAACGTCGAAGCCCACCCCACGCAACGCCTTATCGGCCCAGCGGGGGTTAACGCGCGATTCATGCCCGGTTAGCTCAAATTGATCCAGTGCAATTTTGAGTTGAGGCCGCTCAAGGGCTATAAGCCATCGCATTTCCACGGAGATTATCGTCCATGCCTTTGATTTCGCGCCCCCTTGCAGCGGCCCTGGCGGGTGCTTACATCGCGCTTGCGCCCCTTGCGGCGAGCGCCCAGGGGCCGCTCGAGACGCCCGGTGAAGTCACTTATGCCGACATCGCCGACCTAGCTGATTCGGCAGGTCTCGTGGTGCAGGCCCAGATCGCCAAAATGACCCGCATCGATAATGAACGGGCGCGCGGTCTCACTCCAGGACATGGACGCTTCTATATAGAGGCCCGCACCAGGGCCCTGCTGGTGGGCAAGGCCCCACTCGGCGAATCGGTCACCTACCTCGTCGACCTCCCTCTCGACGCCAAAGGCAAGGCACCCAAGCTGAAGAAGCAGGTCGTGTTCCTGTTCGCACGCGCCGTGCCGGGCCGTCCCGGCGAACTTCAACTCGTCTGGCCGACCGCACAGCAGATTTCCACGCCCGCGCGCGAGACACGGCTCCGTTCGATTCTCCAGGCCCTTGTCGCTCCTGACGCGCCTGCGAAGATCACCGGCGTGCGCGAGATGCTGTTCGTCCCCGGCAATCTCGCGGGTCAGGGGGAGACCCAGATCTTCCTCAACACCCACGATAATTCGGCCGCCTCGATCACGGTGAAGCACGAACAGGGCCAGGCTCCGACATGGGGCGTGTCGTTCTCCGAACTGGTCGCCGACCTCGGCCACCCCCCGGAGCCGGACACGCTCGAGTGGTATCGGCTCGCCTGCTTCCTGCCCCGCACCCCGCCTGCCGGCGCCAATGTCTCGGGCAGCTTCGCCGAGCAGCAGCAGGCTCTGGCGGACTATCGCATGGTCCTGAGCCAGCTCGGCCCCTGCGCGCGGACACTTAAGTGACACCGCGATCGGCGTTCGTGCTGGAATTTGACGCCCGCCTGCCTTAGTGCGCGCTCCCGAACAAGGAGCTAGCATGGCCGAACCGCTGAATATCGCGCTTGCCGGACTGGGAACCGTCGGCACCGGCGTCGTCCGTCTCATCGAGACCAATGCGGAGCTGATCGCCCGCCGCGCCCGCCGTCCGATCCGCATCGCCGCCGTCAGCGCGCGCGACCGCACCAAGGATCGCGGCGTCGACCTTTCGCGCTACGACTGGGTGGACGATACCGCCGCCCTCGCCGCGCGGGGCGACGTCGACGTGGTGGTGGAAATGGTCGGCGGCTCAGACGGCCCCGCCCTCGCCCTCGCCCGCAACTCGATTGCGGGCGGCAAGAGCCTCGTCACCGCCAACAAGGCGATGATCGCGCATCACGGGCTGGAACTGGCCGCCGCCGCAGAGGCGAAGGGCGTCGCCCTCAAGTTCGAGGCGGCCGTCGCGGGCGGCATCCCGGTCATCAAGGGGCTGTCCGAAGGCGCCGCCGCCAACGCCATCGAGCGCGTCTACGGCATCCTCAACGGCACCTGCAATTACATCCTCTCGACCATGGAGGACACCGGCGCGGACTTCGGCGACGTGCTCGCCGAGGCGCAGCGGCTTGGCTATGCCGAGGCCGATCCGACCTTCGACATCGAGGGCATCGACGCCGCGCACAAGCTGTCGATCCTCGCCGCCATCGCCTTCGGTTCGCAGCTTCGCTTCGACGCGGTGGAGACGATGGGCATCAGCCGCGTCAAGGCCGCCGACATCGAGCAGGCCCGCTCGCTGGGCTACGTCATCCGCCTGCTCGGCATGGCCGGTGTCGATCTTGCGAGCGGCACTCCCCGGCTGTTCCAGCGCGTGCGTCCGCACCTGGTGCCCATCGATCATCCCCTCGCCCACGTCGACGGAGCGACCAACGCGGTCGTGGCCGAAGGCAACTTCATGGGCCGCCTGCTGTTTCAGGGCGCGGGCGCCGGAGACGGCCCAACCGCCAGCGCGGTCGTCGCCGACATCATCGACATCGCGCGCGGTGAAAAGGGCGCGGCATTCTCGATGCCCGCGGGCGAACTGGAAGCGATGGAACCGGCGGAATCCGGGCACCGCGTCGGCAGTTCCTACATCCGCTTCACCGTGCCCGACCGCCCGGGCGTGCTGGCCGACATCACCGCCGCCATGCGCGATGCGGGAGTCTCGATCGAGAGCCTGATCCAGAAGGGCGATCCCGATCAGGACGGCGAAGTCATCCTGGCGGTCGTCACGCATCCGGGGCCGGAGAGCGCCGTCACCGAGGCGATGCGCATTCTCGACGGGTCGGACAGCCTGACCGCGAAGCCGCTGGTGATGCAGATCATCGGGGCCTGAGATGGGCCGGGGGACGCCTCTTCGGAGGCATCCGTCCTATACGTTCTATTCCTGAGCACTCCCGGAGCCGCCACTCCGGGACGCCGCCTTCATGGCGCGCGCAGTTCGCCCTTCGCGATCTTGTCTGCGTCCGAGCCGGCCGGGGCCTCCGGGATCGTCGAAAGATCGATGATGTAGGGCTGCTCGGGCGGGCACGGCGGGATCATGCACAAGCCGCCCATCGTCGCCTTGCCCTTGAAGATGCCGTTGCCCGAAACGTCCGGCGTGCGCGGTCGCCCATCGTTGGCGCCCACGCCGGTCGGGTCGTCGTCTCCGGTGGAGGGGACGCGGTACTGGTCCGGCGTCGGCGCACAGACCACGATCTCGCCCTGTTTCATGGTTCGCAGACAGGCGTTGCGCGAAGTATCCTTCGTGATACGACCACCTGTTCCCAGCATTTTTTCGGCGATCGCACGATCTCCTGCAGAAGCGCCGGAAGCGTCTTGAGCAATCGCCGGGGCGGGAGCGATTATTGCGATTGCGAAAGGGAAAATCCAGCTTCTCGACAATTCAAAATCCTCTGTCTAATCGGTGAAAATCTTGCCTCCCTGGATTAATCCGGAGTGAACATGTCCGAAAACACTACCCCCGCAAGTCATGTACTCGATCGCGTTCTGGTCCTCGAAATGGTGCGCGTCACCGAGGCTGCCGCCATCGCCGCGTCCTCCCTCATAGGACGCGGAGACGAGAAGGCAGCCGATCATGCCGCAGTCGAGGCAATGCGCAAGGCCTTTGACGGCCTCTACATCGACGGGACGGTCGTGATCGGCGAGGGGGAGCGCGACGAGGCGCCAATGCTGTTCATCGGCGAGAAGGTCGGCGGCGCTCCCGGCAAGGGTCCGAAGATCGACATCGCGCTAGATCCGCTCGAAGGCACCACCATCACCGCCAAGGCCGGACCGAACTCGCTGGCAGTGCTGGCGGCGGCGGAGGAAGGCGGCCTCCTCAACGCGCCCGACGTCTACATGGAGAAGATCGCGGTCGGCCCCGGCTATCCGGACGGCGTGATCGACCTCGACAAGACCCCGACCCAGAACGTCGAGGCGGTGGCGGCGGCCAAGGGCGTGAAGCCTTCGGACATCATCGTCTGCGTGCTCGACCGCCCCCGCCACGAGGCGCTGATCGCCGAGCTGCGCGAGATCGGCTGCGGCGTCGTGCTGATCGGCGACGGCGACGTGGCAGGCGTCATAGCGGTGACCGACGAGGATACCACGATCGACCTCTACATGGGCTCGGGCGGCGCGCCCGAGGGCGTCCTCGCGGCGGCGGCGCTGCGCTGTGTCGGCGGGCAGTTCAACGGCCGCCTGCTGTTCCGCAACGACGACGAGCGCTCCCGCGCCCGCAAATGGGGCATCAAGGACCTCGACAAGATCTACAAGCTGGAGGAACTGGCCAAGGGCGACTGCATCTTCGCCGCCACCGGCGTCACCAGCGGCTCGCTGCTCGACGGGGTGAAGCGGCGCAAGGGCGGCATCATGACCACCGAAAGCGTGGTGATGCGCGCCAGTTCCGGCACCGTGCGCTGGATCAGGGGCGAGCATCGGATCTGATGCAAGGTGACAGGGTTTACACGGTTGACACGGTCCAGGGGCAAAAGACGTCACCTTGGGCCGGAAAGTGTCACCTTGCGGGCCTAAGGTGACACATTTTGCGCTGGATGTGTCACCTTGTGCGGATGAGGTGTCACCTTGTGGTGTAACCTTGTGGCGGAAGGTGAGCGGCGGACGGGGCATGAGCGCAATGTACCGGAGCGCGCCATGTGTAGGAAAGCGGACCTTCGAAAAGCGCCCCATTGGGGACCTTGTATATCCTCCCTGTTCCGCAGGAATGGGGAGGGCGACCGCCGACGAAGTCGGTGGTGGAGGGGAGAAGCCCCTCCGTCAGCCCTGCGGGCTGCCACCTCCCCATTCCTGCGGAACAGGGAGGATAAAACGGCTGCTTCCCACCCAAAGTCATCATTCAAACACCATCGTCATCCCAGCGAAGGCTGGGACCGCTCTCGTCATATCGCAACTTCTCTACAAGGCCGAGATGAAGCCGGCACGGTCCTGCTTGGGCATATCATGGTCATAGCGGTCCCAGCCTTCGCTGGGATGACGATCTGATTTCGGATCGACCGCTTCCCATCCTAGCCGCAACCGTGCCTCAAATCGGGCCGATGCGGTGACAATCGGTCGCCGACTATTGCAATCCCGCGACACCCGGCTACAGGGCCGGTCCCAACGACCGACCGCCAGGAACCGTCACGGGGATTCGCAAATGAAGATCATGTCCGGCAACAGCAACCTGCCGCTCGCACGCGCGATTGCAGGGTATCTCGAACTGCCGCTCACCGACGCCGCCGTCCGCCGCTTTGCGGATGAGGAAATCTTCGTGGAAATCCACGAGAACGTCCGCGGCGAGGACGTCTTCGTGGTCCAGCCGACCAGCTACCCCGTCAACGACAACCTGATGGAACTGCTGATCTGCATCGACGCGCTGCGCCGTGCCTCGGCCAAGCGCATCACGGCCGTGGTCCCCTACTTCGGCTACGCCCGCCAGGACCGCAAGCCCGGCCCGCGCACCCCGATCTCGGCCAAGCTGGTCGCCAACCTGCTGACCGAAGCCGGCGCCGACCGCGTGCTCTCGGTCGATCTGCACGCCGGGCAGATCCAGGGCTTCTTCGACATCCCCACCGACAACCTGTTCGCGGCCCCCGTCATGGCAGCGGACATCCAGGCCCGCTACGGCGACCAGTCGCTGATGGTGGTCTCGCCCGACGTCGGCGGTGTGGTCCGTGCCCGCGCGCTCGCCAAGCGCCTCGACAACGCGCCGCTCTCGATCGTCGACAAGCGCCGCGACAAGCCGGGCCAGTCGGAAGTCATGAACATCATCGGTGATGTGAAGGGCCGCGCCTGCATTCTGATCGATGATATCATCGATTCGGGCGGTACCCTGTGCAACGCCGCGCAGGCGCTGATGGACGAAGGCGCCGCCAGCGTCACCGCCTACATCACCCATGGCGTCCTGTCGGGCGCGGCGGTGAGCCGCGTGACCAATTCCGCGCTCAAGGAACTGGTCATCACCGATTCGATCATGCCGACCGAAGCCGCCAAGGCTTCGGACAAGATTCGCATCCTGCCGATCGCCCCGCTGCTTGGCGAGGCGATCCGCCGCATCGCCGACGAAAGCTCGGTGTCGAGCCTGTTCGACTGAGCTGTCGCTAAGAACCACCCCTGCCCCCTCCCGCAAGCGGGAGGGGAATGAGACCGTTTGCTTGCCCTCCCGCTTATCCTGAGCCTGTCGAAGGGGGAGGTCCGGGAGGCTTGGCCCGGAGGGCTTAGCCGGACGGGGTGGGCGACAATTATCTCTACTCCCAGGGCCGCGCCTGCCCCGGTTCGATCCGGTGCAGCGCCTCGAGTCGCCGCGCCTGGCGCGATTCGAGGGCGAGCGTCAGGATCGGCTGCGGGCGCGTGACGAACTGGCGCGGCGACATGCCGAACAGTTCGGTGAATTCATGGATCAGGTGGCTCTCGTCGTAATAGCGCAGGGCGATCTCATCCCCTTCGCGCGCATCGGCGACGCCGCGCAGGTGGCTCGCCATGTCGAGCGCGCGGGCGCGGCGCAGCACCTGCTTGGGCGGCAGGCCGAAGTCGCGGCTGACCACGCGCTCCAGCTTGCGGCGATCGACCCCGCACTCGGCCGCCGCATCGCTGACAGAAATGCCCGGATCGCGCAGGCTGATCTCCTCGAACCGCGCGGTCACCGGGTCAGGTGCCGCACCTCCCAGCCTCTCGACCTGCTGGCGAACCAGACCCTCGATCGACTGCAGCCATTCCTCCGGCGTCGCATCAGGCTCCAGCGCCTGCAGGAAATCGTCCGAGGGCGCCGTCAGAACGTCGGTTGGAACGATCTTGTCGAGAAATTCGCCCACGCGCGCCAGCTTCAGCGCCGTGCCCGTTCCCGGACGGATGATGTAGCCCACGCTTACGAAGCTACCTGTCACCGAGATCGGCATGCGCCGCGAGTGCGGACCGAAATAGAACGCGCCGCCCTGGGTAGTGATGGGGCCATCGACGGTCTGCGCCGTCCAGTCCCCGGCCATTTGCACGCGCACGCAGGCCGTGTCGCTGAACAGTCCGCAGGACACCGTGTAATCCTTGGGCAGATCGACTTTCGTGACATAGAGGCGGCCCAGCCAAGGTGCCAGATCCGGCGCAGGCGCGCGGTTGTAGGACAGGGGTTGCCCGTCACGTGTAATGCCTTGCTGCGGCGCAATCGAGGGATCGACCGCAGGACGGTTCCTGCGTTGCATGGTTACCCTGTTTTAAAGATGCCCTCGAAAAGCGATAATTGCGCAACGGCTTGGGAGCAATGTGAGAAAATCTACAAGGGCTGTTAGATTCCTAGTATTTTCTTGCAGGTAATGCCCCCCGGATACCCCTGACCCAAGGAACTTGACCGGATCACCGTTCGGAAGGCAGAGCAGGCGGCATGAAACTCGACCACGACATCGCCCTCGCGCTCCGCCTCGCCGATGCGGCCGGTGAAGCGATTCGCCCTCACTTCCGCACCGGCCTCGCCGCCGACCGCAAGTCCGACGCCTCGCCCGTCACCGTGGCCGACCGGGCGGCAGAAGAAGCCATGCGGCGCATCCTCAAGGCCGAAGTCCCGCGAGACAGCATCATCGGCGAGGAGTTCGGCACCGAGACCGGGACCTCCAACCGGACCTGGGTGCTCGACCCGATCGACGGCACCATCGCGTTCATGGGCGGGCGTGCGACCTTCGGCACGCTGATCGCGCTGCTGGTCGACGGCTGGCCGGTGCTGGGGATCATCGACCAGCCCATCCTGAACGAGCGCTGGGTCGGCGCCAGCGGCCACGCCACCACTTTCAACCGCCGCGAAGTGCGCACCCGCCCCTGCCGCGAACTCTCCGACATGATGCTGGCGACGACCGGCCCGCAGTACTTCGACGACCATCAGGGCGCCCACTTCATGGCGCTGGCGGCCAAGACCGACCACAAGCGCATGATGTTCGGCGGCGACTGCTACAACTACGGCCTGCTGGCGAGCGGCCACATCGACCTCGTCTGCGAGGCGGGGCTCAAGCTGCACGACTGGGCGGCGCTGGTCCCCATCGTCGAGGGCGCGGGCGGCATCATGTGCGACTGGAACGGCGAGCCCCTGAATGCGGACTCCGGCGGCGAAGTGCTGGCGATCGGCGACCCAGCGCGGCTGGAGGACGTGATCGAAGCGATGGCCTGTGACAATCACGGCCATCATCACGACTGACCTTTGAGGCTGTTCTTCTACGGCACGCTGCGCCCCGATGCGGATACGCCGATGGCGCGGTGGATTGCGGCGCGGTCGATCCGGGCCGAACCGGGCGAGATCCCGGGGCGGCTTTACGCGGTCCCGGACACGCGCGGCTGGTATCCGGCGCTGGTGCCGGGTTTGGGGCACGTGCGCGGGGTACTGTGCGACCTGCGGTTGCGACCGGGCGATCTCGCGCGGCTGGATACCTATGAAGGGCGGGAGTATCGGCGCCTTGCCCTGCCGGTGCGCACGAGCGCAGGGCGGGTCACCGCCCAGGCCTATATATGGCGAAAAGGTCTGCCGGATGGCCCCACCATCGGCCCGGACTTCCTCGAATGGCTGCACGGCATTCGGGGTGTGGCGTACTCGCCATCCCGGACCTCATGGCGGCAGGGGCTTCGACAAGCTCAGCCTGAGCGGATCTGAGAGAAAACCTGAGATCCCGCTCAGGCTGAGCTTGTCGAAGCCCCCGCGTTAAAACGGGCCGCTTGCCTTTCCTGCATCCAGCCACTAAGGGCGCGTCCTTCAATCGACACGGTCGAGTCTGCCCCTGGGGAGATTCGCGGGTCGGCCTGGCGAAAAGGGCTGCCATGGCCGGCGGGACGTGTCCCGATCAAAGGAGACGAAAATGCCCAAGCTGAAGACCAAGAGCGGCGTGAAGAAGCGCTTCAAGCTCACCGCCACCGGCAAGGTGAAGCACGGCGTAGCCGGCAAGCGCCACCGCCTCATGAGCCATAACGGCAAGTACATCCGCCAGAACCGCGGCACCGAAGTCATTTCCGACGCCGATGCCAAGGTCATCAAGAAGTGGGCGCCCTACGGGCTCAACTGAGGAGTACTGACGAATGAGCCGTATCAAGAGGGGTGTCACCACCCGCGCAAAGCACAAGCGGATTCTGGACCAGGCCAAGGGCTATCGTGGTCGCCGCAAGAACACCATCCGCGTCGCACGCCAGGCCGTCGAAAAGGCCGGCCAGTACGCGTACCGCGACCGCAAGATCAAGAAGCGCACCTTCCGCGCTCTCTGGATCCAGCGCATCAACGCGGCCGTCCGCGCTGAAGGCCTGACCTACTCGCAGTTCATCCATGGCGTGAAGCTCGCCGGGATCGAACTGGACCGCAAGACGATGGCCGACCTCGCCATGAACGAAGGCGGCGTGTTCAGCACCGTCATCGCGCAGGCGAAGGCAGCTCTGCCCGCGGCGGCGTAAGCCACCGGCGCGTAAAGCTCCTCAGCTTCATCGCGCGATTTCAAAGGGCGTGGATGGCATGTGCCGTCCGCGCCCTTTTCGCGTGTTGGGATAGCGCACCAGCTGGGTTCCTGCCTGCGCGGGAATGACGACAGGGTGTTAACTGCCGATTGAAGCGATTCCGCTGCATCACTCTTCCCAGTCATTCCCGCGAAGGCGGGAACCCAGCTGGTGGCCCCTCCGATGCGCGAAACCTTCGATCCATGCACGTACCTCCTCGCGTCACATCGCAACGGTACGCTCTATGTCGGAGTCACATCGAATCTGCTTCGTCGCCTCCATCAGCACCGCGAGGGCTTGATCGAAGGGTTCACGAGCGACTACGGCGTGCATCGACTGGTCTGGTTCGAGCGGCACGCGACGATTGAAAGCGCGATCCTGCGCGAGAAGCGGATCAAGACGTGGAACAGGGCGTGGAAACTCGCCCTGATCGAACAGGCCAATCCCGATTGGCGCGACCTTGCGGTGAATTTCGGCTTCGTGCCGCTGCCACCGCCCCGGATCGTCAGGGGATAGGGCATCAGATGGGTTCCCGCCTTCGCGGGAATGACGAGTTTTTGGGGTTTAGTATCGTGCTCGATTTTGATCAGGTGATCTCGGCGATCGAAGGTGCCGAAACGCTCGAGGCTCTCGAAGCGCTGCGCATTCAGTATCTGGGCAAGGCGGGCGAGATCACCGGGCTGATGAAGCGTCTGGGCGGCATGTCGCCCGAGGAGCGGCGCGAGATGGGGCCGCTGTTCAACGGCTACCAGCGCGACGCCAACGCCGCCATCACCGCCCGCAAGGACACCCTCGAAACCGCCGCGCTCGACGCGCGCCTTGCGGCCGAGACGATCGACCTCTCGCTCCCTGCGCCCGCCACCCCGCGCGGCGCGGTCCACCCGGTTTCGCAGGTGATGGACGAGCTGGCCGAAGTCTTCGCCGACCTCGGTTTCGCGGTCGCCACCGGGCCGGAGATCGAGGACGACTGGCACAACTTCACCGCGCTAAACATGCCCGAAAGCCACCCGGCGCGCGCGATGCATGACACCTTCTATTTCCCGGACCGCAACGACGACGGCCGCGAGATGCTGCTGCGCACCCATACCTCGCCGGTGCAAATCCGCTCGATGATCCAGCAGGGTGCGCCCATCCGCATCATCGCGCCGGGCCGCGTCTACCGTTCGGACAGCGACGCCACACACACGCCGATGTTCCACCAGATCGAGGGCCTCGTCATCGACAAGGGCATCCACCTCGGCCACCTGAAGTGGACGCTGGAAGCCTTCCTCAAGGCCTTCTTCGAGCGGGACGACATCGTCCTGCGCCTGCGCCCCAGCTACTTCCCCTTCACCGAACCCTCGATCGAGGTGGACGTGGGCTATTCCAGCCAGGGCGGACGCCGCGTGGTCGGCGGTTCGGGCGATGCGCCGGGGCACGCCTGGATGGAAGTGCTGGGGTCAGGCATGGTCAACCGCCGCGTCATCGCGGCGGGCGGCATCGACCCTGACGAATGGCAGGGCTTCGCCTTCGGCATCGGCGTCGATCGCCTCGCCATGCTCAAGTACGGGATGGACGACCTGCGCGCCTTCTTCGACGGCGATGTGCGCTGGCTCTCCCACTACGGTTTCTCCGCCCTCGACGTGCCGACCCTTTCGGGCGGCGTCGGCACACCGGCCTAAGGCGGGAAGGATTTAAGACATGAAGTTCTCGCTCTCCTGGCTCAAGACCTACCTGGAAACCGAAGCGTCGATCGAGCAGATCGCCGCCACGCTCAACGCCATCGGCCTCGAAGTCGAAGGCATCGAAGACCCCGCCGCCAAGCTCGAAGGCTTCCGCGTGGCGAAGGTCCTCACGGCTGAAAAGCACCCTCAGGCGGACAAGCTGCAGGTCCTGACCGTCGATACCGGCGACAAGGTGCTCACCGTGGTCTGCGGTGCGCCCAATGCGCGCGCAGGGCTGGTCGGCGTGCTCGGCCTGCCGGGCGCGGTGGTGCCGGTGAACGGCATGGCGCTCAAGGTTGCGGCCGTGCGCGGCGTCGAATCGAACGGCATGATGTGCTCCACGCGCGAGCTGGAGCTGGGCGAGGACCACGATGGCATCATCGAACTGCCCGAGGATGCGCCCGTCGGCACGCCCTTCGCGCAGTATCACGGCGCCGATCCGGTCATCGACGTGTCGATCACCCCCAACCGTCCGGACTGCATGGGCGTCTACGGCATCGCCCGCGATCTCGCGGCAGCGGGCCTCGGCACGCTGAAGCCGATCGTCGCGCCCGAGGCCGCAGGCACCTTCCCGTGCCCGGTCGAGGTGCGCACCGATGACGCCGAGGGCTGCCCGGCATTCTACGGCCGCGTCATCAAGGGCGTGCGGAACGGCCCCTCGCCGCAGTGGCTGCAGGATGCGCTCAAGTCCACGGGCCAGCGCCCGATCTCGGCGCTGGTCGATGCGACCAACTACGTGATGCTCACGTATGGCCGCCCGGCCCACGCCTATGACCTCGCCAAGCTGACCGGCGCCGTCGTCGCCCGCCGCGCGGTGGAGGGCGAGACGGTCGAGGCGCTGAACGAGAAGACCTACACGCTCGACGCCGAGATGACCGTGATCGCCGACGGCAGTGGCGTCCACGACATCGCAGGCATCATGGGCGGCCAGCACTCGGGCTGTGGCGATGCCACCACCGACGTCCTGCTCGAAATTGCCTACTTCGATCCCGAGCGTATCGCCAAGACGGGCCGCAAGCTCAACCTCACGTCAGACGCGCGCGGGCGGTTCGAGCGCGGGATCGACCCGCAGTTCCTCGACACCGGCCTTGCGCTGCTGACGAACCTGATCGTCGAGCTGTGCGGCGGCGAAGTGTCCGAGATCGTGCGCGCGGGCGCTGCTCCGGGCACGCCCAAGATCGTCCACTTCGCGCCCTCGCTGGTCGAGAAGCTGGGCGGCGTCACCGTCACGCCCGGCGAACAGCAGCGCATTCTGGAAAGCCTCGGCTTCTCCGTCGTCGAAGCTGACGACTGGGCCGTCACCGTTCCCGGCTGGCGTCCCGACGTGGACGGCGCCCCCGACATCGTCGAGGAAATCGTGCGCATCCACGGCCTCGACAAGGTCGAGAGCGTGCCGCTTCCCCGCGCCGACGGCGTCGCCAAGCCCACCGCCACCCCGGCGCAGGCACTGGAACGGCGCGTGCGCCGCGCCGCTGCGGCGCGCGGGCTTCAGGAAGCCGTCACCTGGTCGTTTCTGCCCGAGCCAGCCGCCGAGGCTTTCGCCGAAGGTCCGCTGTGGGTGCTCGCCAATCCGATCAGCGAGGACATGAAGGCCATGCGCCCCTCGCTGCTGCCGGGCCTGCTGATGGCGGCAAAGCGCAACCTCGATCGCGGCGCGGCCTCGCTGCGCCTGTTCGAGATCGGCCGCCGCTATCTCCGCGGTAACGGCGGGGCGAGCGATGAACGGCTGACGCTGGGCGTCGTCCTCGCGGGCGAGAAGACCGCGCGCGGCTGGGCGACCGGCAAGGCGACGGCGTTCGACGCCTACGATGCCAAGGCCGAAGTGCTGGCGCTGCTGGCCGAGGCTGGCGCCCCGGTCGACAAGCTGCAGGTCATGGGCGAAGCTGGTCCCCAGTTCCACCCCGGCCAGTCGGCGACGCTGCGCCTCGGCCCCAAGACGGTGCTGGCGCGCTTCGGCATGCTGCACCCGAAGACGGCGAAGCAGTTCGACGTCGATGGCTCGGTGGCGGTCGCCGAACTGTTCCTCGACGCCATTCCCGGCAAGAAGGGCACGCCCGGCTTCGCCCGCGTCTCCTACGCGCCCCCGGCGCTGCAGGCGGTGACGCGCGACTATGCGTTCCTCGTGCCTGCAGAGCTGCCCTCGGGCGATCTCGTGCGGCTGGTGCAGGGCGCGGACAAGGCCAACATCGTCGCGGTGCGCCTGTTCGACGACTTCCGTGGCAACGGCGTGCCCGAGGGGCAGAAGTCGCTCGCGCTCGAAGTCACGCTCCAGCCGGTCGAGGCCAGTTACAAGGAAGCCGACCTCAAGGCGATCAGCGAAAAGGTGACCGCCGCCGCCGCCAAGCTGGGCGCGGTGCTGCGGGGGTGATCGTCGTCCCGGACTTGATCCGGGACCGCTGGCGGTCTTTAGGTGAGCGCTGGCCGTGAGCCGCCCCGCCGCAAGGTGGGCCGTTCACGGCCGGCGATCCCGCCTTTCGCCGGGATGACGATAGGGGACTGACGTGGACTTCGTGACCATCTCCTCCGGCGATCTCACCGCCCGGATCAACCCGCTCGGCGCCGAACTCTGGTCGCTGACCGACAGTTTCGGCCGCGAATACATGACCGATGCCGACCCGGCGTTCTGGACCGGCCACGCGCCGCTGCTGTTCCCGATCGTCGGGGCCTTGAACGGCGACACCTACCGGCTGGACGGCGAGGAATACGCCCTGCCCCGGCACGGCTTCGCGCGCAAGTCGGTGTTCGAGGTCTTGGAAGCGGGCACCGATCGTGCGCTTTTCCGCCTGACCGACAGTCCTGAAACGCGCGCGGTCTATCCGTTCGCCTTCATGCTGGAGATGGCGTTCCGACTGGAAGGCACAGCCCTGTTCACCGAGGCGCGGGTGCTCAACGCCGGCGATGCCCCGTTGCCATTCAGCCTGGGCTTCCACCCCGGCTTCGCCTGGCCGCTGCCCGGCGGCGCCGCCAAGGCCGACCACGTCGTCGCCTTCGAACAGCCCGAGCCGCAGCCGATCCGCCGCATCGACGGTCCCACCGGACTCCTTTTGCCCGAGCCTGTGGCATCGCCGGTCGAAGGCCATATCCTGCCGCTGGACGCCGCGCTGTTCGAGGAGGACGCGGTGATCTGGGACCGCCTCTCCAGCCGCGCGCTCACATACGGCGCACCGGGCGGGACACAGCTCGCCATCGCCTTCCCGGACACCCCGATGCTGGGCATCTGGCAGAAGCCCGGCGCGGCTTACTTGTGCATCGAACCGTGGCAGGGCCATGCCGACCCCCTTGGCTTTACCGGCGATTTCCGCGAAAAGCCGGGCGTGATCACGCTGGCGCCCGGAGAGGCGCGCAGCTTCCGCATGGACGTCACCGTCCTCTCCGCAGATTGAAGGAATCCCCCATGAAGACCGTACTCGTAACCGGCGCCACTTCCGGTATCGGCGAAGCCTGCGCGCGCGCTTTCGTGAAGGCCGGATGGCGCGTGATCGGCACCGGCCGCCGCGCCGAGCGGCTTCAGGCGCTGACGGACGAACTGGGTGCCGACCGCTTCCACGCCGCCGTCTTCGACGTGCGTGACGAAACCGCCCGCGACGCCGCGCTCGATGCGCTTCCGGCCGACTTCGCCGCGATCGACTGCCTTGTGAACAACGCGGGTCTCGCGCTGGGCGCGGCGCCCGCACAGGCAGCCGACCTCGCCAACTGGAAGACGATGATCGACACCAACGTCGTCAGCCTGGTCTCGCTCACGCACAAGCTGCTGCCGGGCCTGATCGCGCGCAAGGGCGGGATCGTGATGCTGTCCTCGGTGGCGGCAACATATCCCTACACCGGCGGCAACGTGTACGGCGGCACCAAGGCCTTCGTGCGCCAGTTCGCGCTCGGCCTGCGCTCGGACCTGAGCGGCACCGGCGTGCGCGTGACCTCGATCGAGCCGGGCATGGTCGAGACCGAGTTCACCGTGGTGCGCAATGGCGGCGACCAGGCCGCGTCCGACACGTTCTACGCAGGCGTCAACCCGATGACCGGCGAGGACATCGCCGAGACCGTGCTGTGGGTCGCCACCCTGCCCGCGCACGTCAACATCAACACGCTGGAACTGATGCCGGTGAACCAGTCGTTCGCCGGCTTCCAGATCGCGCGGGAAAATTAAAGCGTGATCGCCTCGTAATTTTATCGCCGTCATTCCCGCGAAGACGGGAATGACGAATGGTGTTTCAGCCGAAGACGACGGCGTTCTACTCCGCAGGCAGCACCGCCAGCAGCAGGTCGCGCGCGGCATTCGCCTCGTGCACCTGCTCGGAGCTGCCGCCCTTGTCGGGGTGCACCAGCGCGATGCGGCGGCGGTGCGCCTCGACGATCTCGCGCCGGTCGGCGCCCGCGTCCACGCCCAGCAGCGCCCGCGCCTGCGCCGTCTCGAAGGACGGCCCCGCGACCTTGCGCTTCTTTTCCCAGGGCCAGCGGCCGATGAGCATCCGGCAGACGATGCAGCCGAGCGCGACCAGCCAGAGCAGCTTGATCATGGGCCTTCCCGTCAGCTCGCGGCGGCGAAGGCCGTTTCGGACTCCCGCCGTACCGGCACCGGCAGGTTGAGCCCGGCGACCAGCCCGCGCAGTTCCTGCCGCGCGACGAGGTGGCTGGTGCCCAGATCGCCCAGAAAGCCCTTGTCGAGCAGGGTCAGGCCCGAGGGGAACAGCTCGCGGAAGATGACGCGCTCGGACAGGCCCGCCGCGACGCGGAAGCCCGCGCGCTTGGACAGTTCCTGCAACGCCCCGTCGATACGCCGCATATTGCGCGCCTCGACATGCTGGACGCGGTTGCGCACGACGACCCAGTCGAGTTCGCGGCGGCCTTCGTTGATGGTCTTGAGGCCGCGCTTCTTACGCGCCTCCCACATGACTTCGGCATAGAACGAGAGGCGCTTGACTTTGAAGGTCTCGCTTTCCACCTGCCCCAGAAGGTCGAAGTCGACGAAGCTGTCGTTGAGCGGGGTGACCAGCGTGTCCGCCGTGGTCGCCACGTGGCGGGCGAAGGGATCGTCGCGCCCGGGCGTATCGAAGACGAGGAAGTCGTAGCCCTCCGCGATCTGCTCGGCGAGATCGTCGAGTTCGCCGATGTCGTCGCCATCGTAGACCGCGAAGCGCGCGCCGGGCAGCGCGATCTCGCGCTTGCGCTCGGTCTCGATCCGGTTCTCGAGGTAGCGGTAGAGCGTGCGCTGGCGGTGGTCGAGGTCGATGCAGGCGACATTCGCGCCCTGGTAGGCGAGCGCGATGGCGACATGGACGGCGGTGGTGGACTTGCCGGTGCCGCCCTTCTCGTTGGCGAAGACGATGCGATGCGCTGTCACGTGACCGTTATCCTGCTCGCGGGACCGGTCGCCCGGCCCGACGTTGAAATCATTGCCCCCGCAGGTGCGCCGGGGCTAAGGCCCAAACGCACCTTTCGGTCGCGCCCATCATACCGGAGCAGCCAAGCCCAATGCAAACCGTCCACGCCCTTGATCCACTGCGCAATGCGGTTGCCGAGCTTCGCAAGACCGGTGAGGTCGCGCTCGTGCCCACGATGGGCGCCTTGCATGACGGCCATCTGACGCTCGTGCGCGAGGCGAAAAGCCGGGGCGCCAGCGTCGTCGTATCGATCTTCGTCAACCCGCTCCAGTTCGGTGCGAACGAGGATCTCGACGCCTATCCGCGCCAGCTTGCCCGCGACTCGGCGCTGCTGGAAGCCGAAGGGGTGGACCTGCTCTGGGCACCCACGGTCGAGGCGATGTACCCGGCCGGGTTCGCCTCCAATATCTCGGTTGCGGGCGTCAGCGAGGGCCTGTGCGGCGCGTCGCGGCCCGGCCACTTCGACGGCGTCGCCACCGTGGTGTGCAAGCTGTTCAATCAGGTCATGCCCGACATCGCCCTGTTCGGCGAGAAGGACTGGCAGCAGTTGGCCGTCATCCGCCGGATGGCGCGCGACCTCGACCTCACCCGCCCCGCCGCCGCCGCGATCCTCGGCGTGCCGACCGTGCGCGAGGCGGACGGACTCGCGATGTCCTCGCGCAATGCCTACCTCTCGGCCGAGGATCGCAAGGAGGCCGTCGCGCTGCCGACCGCGATGCGCCGCGCCATCGCTGCGATCGAGGCGGGCGCGGACGTGCCGGAAACCCTCGCCACGCTGCAGGCGGAAATCGTCGCGGGGGGCTTCCGCTCGGTCGATTATGCCGAACTGCGCGATGCGGACGATCTCACCGTGCTGACCACCCGTTCGGACCGGCCGATGCGGCTTATCGTGGCGGCCCGGATCGGCCCGGCCCGGCTTATCGACAACATGGCTGTGGATCCTTCCTGACGTTGTATTTGCGAAAGATTCTCACAGACATCGTCATTTGTTCGTGCAAGAGTGAACGCATAAGGAGTTTGTCGCCCCGGGGATTGGGCAGGCCGCGTGTCCGCGCGGTGCAACAGGGAGCCTTGATTATGAAAACGTTCGTCTGCGCGCTGGCCGCGCTCGCCGCAGTTTCGGCCACCCCCGCCCTCGCCGACCAGTCCTCCGGCCGCAAGCTGCAGGAAAAGGGGACGCAGGAGATTCCCGTCTGCCGCAAGAACCTCGGCACCGTCGCCATCATCGAGCCCGACACCCAGTGGTGGCGCGAACTCAGCCTCGGCAGCCCCGAGGCGATCCTGCGCGTCTTCGTGCAGAAGTCCGGCTGCTTCACCATGGTCAATCGCGGCCGCTCGCTGCAGAACAGCGCCATGGAGCGCGCGCTCGCCGAACAGGGTGAACTGCAGAAGGGCTCCAACATCGGCAAGGGCCAGATCAAGGCGGCGGACTATTTCCTGCAGCCGGACATCGTCTCGACCAACAACAATTCGGGCGGCGGCGGCCTCGGCGGCGTGCTGGGCGGCGTCGGCGGTTTCTTCGGGCGCGGCGTGGGCGCCATCGCCGGTGGCCTCAACGTCAAGAAGGGCGAGGCGAACGTCACCCTCTCGATCGTGAATTCGCGCACCACCGTGGAAGAGGCGCTGACCGAGGGCTATGCCCGCAAGTCCGATGTCAGCTTCGGCGGTGGCGGCGGCGGCTTCTTCGGCGGCACCTTCGGCGCGGCCGGCGGCGGCGGCTACCAGAACACGCAGATCGGCCAGATCATCGTGCTCGCGTACCTCGATGCCTATACCAAGCTGGTAACGCAGCTCGGCGGCCTTCCGGTCGATCCCTCCGCCGCAGCGCCCAAGGCGAACTGACCGCAGATCGCGGCTTCGCGCCCTGCGGGGGCATGACAGCCATTGTCAGGCGACCCGCACCCGGCGCTCGTATATGCACGGTACGTCAAGAAAGCTGAGCAACGGCGGGCAGGGAATGACCGCGCGCCGTTGCCGGGGGACCAAGGCTATTAACAACCCGACTTCATTTCGGCGCTTCCATGGCGCCCGTATCCTCTCGCGTGGTTCCGAGCTGTTTCGGGGCCGGGAGAGCCGCCGTCCCAGTCCCCTTAGGCGGCGCCCGGTTCCGTTCAACCCGATGGCGGCCGGCGGATCGTACTGCACCGAGAACCGGGAGGGTTTCTCGCGCGGATACGATCGCTCGGCCGCCATCGGCACCCTTGCGGGGCGCACGGCATGAGCGGCCTGTCCATCCTCTACATCGAGGACGATTCGCGCGCGGCCTCGCAAGTCGAGGAACTGGCCAGTCTTTCCGGCGACTCGCTGACCTGGTGCGCCACTGGTAACGACGGGCTAAAACGCGCGGGCGCCGAGCGCTTCGACGTCATCATCCTCGACCGCATGCTGCCCGATCTCGACGGCATCACCATCCTGTCGCGCCTGCGCGAAAGCGGGGTCGGCACGCCGGTCCTGCTGCTTTCCGCGCTCGGCCGCACCACCGACCGGGCCGAAGGACTGGACGCGGGCGCGGACGACTATCTCGCCAAGCCCTTCGAGGGCGAGGAACTGCTCGCCCGCCTGCGCGCCCTGCACCGCCGCTCCTCGGGCCGCGAGCACTCCGCCGTGATACTCTACGGCGCCTTCGAATGCCACGTGAAGGCGCGCACCGCCTTTCGCGACAACCGCCACCTTGCGCTCAGCCCCAAGGAATTCGAGCTGTTCCGCTACTTCATGGAGAACGCGGGCGAAGTGCTGACGCGCGAGATGCTGTTGCGGGATGTGTGGAAGATGAACTTCGATCCCCAGACCAACGTGGTGGACGTCAACATCGGCCGCCTGCGCCGCAAGCTCGAGGAAGGCTTCGACAAGCCCGCGCTCGAGACGATCTGGGGCTCCGGCTACAGGCTGCTGGACGGGCGGTGAGCGTGTTCACGCGCCGCCAACTTCCATGAAGCGGCTGGCTTTCATCCGCAATTCGATCTTCGCGCAGATCGTCGTCTGGGCGATCGGGACGGCTGCGGTGATCACCTTCGGGCTGTGGCTGCTGACCAATGCCACGATCGAGCGCTCCAACCGGCAGGCGCTGGAACGGGCGGTCGATGTCGATCTCGCCGGCATGGTCGACATCTACGCCAGCGGCGACCGTGACGAACTGGCCAAACGCATCAAGGACCGCCTCGCCCTCCAGCCGCGCAACGGCGATCCCGCGCATTACCTGCTCGCGGACGCACGCGGCAAGCGCATCGCCGGCGACCTCACCGATTGGCCGGGGCTGCATGCCGGTATCTCCGAGGCCGCCGACATCCGTATCGAGGGCGGGGAACGCGCCTTCGCGCGCGCGACCCAGCTCGGGCCGAACCTCAAGCTGCTGGTCGCGCACGAATATCGCGACCTCTCCATGCTGCTGCGGCAGGTGGCGCTGGTGTTCCTGACCGGCGGCGTGCTCGCGATGCTGGCAGTGGCCCTCGGCGGCTGGACGGCGGCGCACCGGCTCGCCGGAAGGCTCGCGCGCATCAACGCTGCCTTCCGCCAGCCCGACGACGCCGCGCTGGAAGAACTGGCGCGCGGATCGGCCGGGCATGACGAGATCGACGAGCTGGCCGCGCACTCGGGCAACGCCCTCGCCCGTCTCAAGCGCCTCGCCGCCGCCCACCGCGAGACGACCGACCATGTCGCACACGAGATGCGCACACCGCTGATGCACCTCGACAACCGGCTGGTGAAAGCGCTGGCCGCCACGCCCGACGCCGAGACCGCAGCCCGCGTCGCCGACGCCCGGACCGAAATCCGGGGCATCATCCGCATGCTCGAATCGCTGCTCGACATCGCCGCCAGCGAAGCGCGGCGCGGTGATCGCCATGGCCTGGTGCCGGTGGACCTCAGTGTTCTCGCAGCGCGGCTGGGCGAACTCTACGCCGACAGCGCCGAGGAATCCGGGCACCGCCTGATCCTCGACATAGAACCGGACGTCGTCATCGCTGGCGAGGAGATGTCCCTCACGCGGCTCATCACCAACCTGCTCGACAACGCCTTCAAGTTCGTGCCGCGCGGTGGTACGATCCGTCTGACGCTGCGCAGGGGGCCGGTGCTGATCGTCAGCGACGATGGACCGGGTGTCCCCGAGGACCAGCGCGACAGGATTTTCGAGAAGTTCGCCCGCGGCGGCAGTTCGCTCGGCACCGAGGGCGCGGGGCTCGGCCTCGCGCTGTGCCGCGCGATCGCAGAGCGGCACCACCTTGAGATTTCGCTCGCGCCCGGCGAAAGAGGCGCATGCTTCACCGTTGCTCCGGAGTTCAGACGATGAGCCCATTGCTGCGCAACCCTTGGCTGCTCACCGCAGTCGCCGTGCTCGTGGCAGCGCCTGCCCGGGCGCAGGACCAGACGCCCGAAATCGGCGAACGGGTCGCCCTCGCCCTGTCGTCCGCCCAGAGCGCGCAGGGCCGCGCCGACAACGAGGAACTGGCCCGCGCGCTGGGTATCATCGAGCGCTCCGGCGCGCGGCCGCTCGATGGCTGGCAAGGTGTCGACCCGGTGCCGGAGTGGCGCGCACTGGTCCCGAACGAGAAGGCGCCGCTGCGCGGCAGCCCGCTCGGCCCCGGCTATCGCACCGGCAAGGCCCAGCCCGGCACCAGCGACAGCTTCGAGCAGGTGTTCCTCTCGGGCCGGAAGGCCAGCATCGCGCTATCGACGCCGGGCGATACCCCGGTGACCCTGCAAGTGCTCGACGCCGAGCGCCGCCCGGTCTGCACCATCGCCGACGCCCGCCGCGCCTGCCGCTGGATACCGCTGTTCACGCAGCGCTACGTGATCGAGGTGCGCAACGGGGGCAATCGCGCGGCGGAATATTTCCTGGTGGTGGAGTAGGTTAAGGCCCACCTCCGGCCCCTCCCGCGAGCGGAAGGGGAGCAGGAAAGCGTTCGCCTTCCCGCTTGCGGGAGGGCCGCGAGGCTTGATGAACCGCAGGCGAACCTAGCCGCAGCGGGGTGGGCCAGCGACTACAGTGTAACCCCTCGCTTCCAGATACCGATGGCGCGTTCGTCGTTACTCTCGTTGCGCGCCGGTTCCCCGCTCGCGACGGCGATGATGCGGTCGAGCAGCAGGTCGGCAGCGCCCGCCATGCCCTTTTCCAGCACCAGTCCGGCATCGAAGTCGATCCAGCCCGGCTTGCGCTCGGCCAATGAGTGGTTGGAGGCAATCTTCATCGTCGGCACGGGGCTTCCGAGCGGTGTCCCGCGCCCGGTGGAGAACAGCGTGATCGTCGCCCCCGCTGCCGCCAGCGCGGTGGTGGAGACGGCATCGTTGCCCGGGGCTTCGAGCACCGTCAGTCCAGTCGTGGAAATCCGCTCGCCATAGCCGATCACGTCGCAGACCGGGGCAAGCCCGCCCTTCTGCACCGCGCCCAGGGACTTCTCCTCCAGCGTGGTGATACCGCCTGCGATGTTGCCGGGACTGGGGTTCTCGGAAACCGGCTCGCCGTTCTCGATGAAGTAGCGCTTGAAGGAATTGACGAGGCCCGAGAGCTTGTCGAACACCTCTTCACTGGTCGCGCGTTCGAGCAGCAGGTTCTCCGCGCCGAAGATTTCGGGAATTTCCGTCAGGATCGCGGCGCCGCCCGCCTCGGTCACCGCATCGGCCATCAAACCGATAAGCGGATTGGCGGTCAGTCCGCTCATCGCGTCCGAGCCGCCGCATTTCACGCCCAGCCGCAGCTTCGAAAGCGACACTTCCTCGCGCCGGTCCTCGACCATCAGGCCCAGCAGTTCGTCGATCAGCGCTTCCCCGGCGGCGAACTCGTCGCTTTCCGACTGGGCACGCAGCACGCGCAGGCGGTGGCGGCGGTCTTCCGGGATGCGCTTGAGCAGTTCCTCCAGCTGGTTCGATTCGCAGCCGAGGCCCAGCAGCAGCACGCCGCCCGCATTGGGGTTGAGCGCCAGCGAGGCGATCACCGCCGCCGTGCCATCGAGGTCCGCCCCCAGCTGCGAGCAGCCGAACGGGTGATTGAACGCATGAACGCCATCGACGTTCGCGGGCGACCGCAGGTTGCCCTTCGCCGCCAGCCGCTCGCCCAGGCGGCCGACGCAGCCGACCGTGGGCAGGATCCACAATTCGTTGCGCGTGCCGACGCTGCCGTCCGGCCGCACATAGCCCCGGAAGCTGCGCGAGGACTGCGCCTTGTGCTCCTCGGTCCGCGCGCCGGAGAAGGCATAGGCCTTCTCGCCCGAAAGCGCGGTATGGACATTGTGGACATGGACGTGCTCGCCCACCGCGATGTCGCGCGTGGCGAGGCCGATCGGCGCGCGATAGCGACGAACCGGCGAACCCGCGGCAATCGGCAGGACGGCGAACTTGTGACCCGCCGGAATCGCATCGCGTAAGTGAATCGCCTGTCCATCCACAACGACCTCCGTGCCCGCCTCGAGCGGCTGCAGGGCGACGGCGACGTGATCCTCGGCGGAAATCCGCATCACGGTTACGGGCTTCGATAGGGTTTCGACCATGGCTCGCCGATACAGCATTGCCAGCGCTGGCACAACTCGGTAATCGAGCCGCAAACGCACTCTCTCCGAGGAGTCCTAAGGATGCCCAAGCTCTCGCTGCACCCCGATCGCCTGCTGCCGGCCGACCCGACAACGCGCGCCATTGCCCGCGAACTCTATGCCGAAATCGCCGGCCTGCCGATCGTCAGCCCGCACGGCCACACCGACCCGGAATGGTTCGCCACCGACGCGGCCTGGACCAACGCGACCGAGCTACTGCTCGCGCCGGACCACTACCTGTTCCGCATGCTCTATTCGCAAGGCATCGACCTCGACGCGCTGGCCGTCCCCCGAAAGGGCGGTGTTATTCCCGCCACCGACCCGCGCGAGGCGTGGCGCCTGTTCGCCGCGAACTGGAAGCTGTTCCGCGGCACGCCTTCCAGCATGTGGCTGCCCCACGTCTTCGGCGAAGTCTTCGGCATCGACGTGGCGCTGGATGAAAGCACTGCCGACTTCTACTACGACACCATCGGCGAGGCCCTCGCCTCCCCCGCCTTCCGCCCCCGCGCGCTGTTCGAACGCTTCAACATCGAACTGCTCGCCACCACCGAGGGCGCGGGCGACGATCTGAAGCATCACAAGGCGATTCAGGCATCGGGCTGGCAGGGCAAGGTTGTCACCACCTATCGCCCGGACTCGGTGATCGACCCCGAGCATGACAGCTTCGCGCGCGACATCGTGCGCTTCGCCGACCTGTCCGGCGAAAACGTCGAGAGCTGGACCGGCTACCTCGCCGCGCACCGCAAGCGTCGTGCGGACTTCCGCGCGATGGGCGCGACGGCGACCGACCACGGCTTCGTCACCGCCCGCACCGCCAACCTCTCGACGGTGGAATGCGAGGCGCTGTTCGCCAAGGTCATGGGCGGGAAAGCCGACGCCGACGAGGCCGAGCTGTTCCGCGCACAGATGCTCACCGAAATGGCGCGCATGAGCGTGGAGGACGGTATGACCATGCAGATTCACCCCGGCTCCACCCGCAACCACAACGCCCGCCTCTTCGCCAGCCACGGCCGCGACAAGGGCGCCGATATTCCGCGCGCCACCGAATATGTCGAAGCGCTGCGCCCGATGCTCGACCTCTTCGGCAACGAGCCGGACCTCAAGGTCATCCTCTTCACCCTGGACGAGACGACTTACGCCCGCGAACTCGCGCCGCTGGCGGGGCACTATCCGTGCCTCAAGCTCGGCCCGGCATGGTGGTTCCACGACAGCCCCGAAGGCATGCGCCGCTTCCGCGAGATGACCACCGAGACGGCAGGCTTCTACAACACCGTGGGCTTCAACGACGACACCCGCGCGTTCTTGTCGATCCCGGCCCGCCACGACGTCGCGCGGCGAATCGACTGCGGTTTCCTCGCCCGCCTCGTCGCCGAGCACCGCATGGAGGACTGGGAGGCCGCCGAACTGGCCCATGAACTGACCGTCGGGCTGGTGCGCAAGGCGTACAACCTCGAAGCTCCCGCGCGCGAGGTGGAACCGGCGTGACCCGTCTTTCGCAAAGCAGCCTTTCCGCCCTCCCCGCAGGCGTGATCCGGCCGCAGTACGACCGCTCTGCCGTCAAGCGCGGGGTCGTCCACTTCGGGCCGGGCGCGTTCCACCGCGCGCATCAGGCCGCCGCCTTCGATACGCTGCTGGCGCAGGACCCGCGCTGGGGACTGACCGGCGTGAGCCTCAATTCGCGCGGCGTGGCCGATGCGCTGAACCCACAGGACGGGCTCTACACCCTCGCCCTGCTGGACACCGAGGTGGAGTACCGCGTGATCGGCGCCATCGGCGGAATTCTCACGAAAGATGATCCTGCCGCGATCCTCGGCGCGCTGACCCATGCGGACACCCGCATCGTCAGTTCCACCGTGACCGAAAAGGGCTACTGCCTCGGCGCGGACGGAGCGCTGGACTTCGCGAACCCGGCAATCAAGGCGGACCTCGATGCCTCGCGTTCGGAAGACTGGACGCCGGGTTCGTTCACCGGCTGGCTGGTGCGCGGACTGCAGGCACGCCGTCTTGCCGGGCTGCCCGGTGTGACGGTGCTGTGCTGCGACAACCTCACCGACAACGGCCGCAAGCTGGAGGCCGCGACCCTGGCGCTGGCCGAGGCGATCGATCCCGACACCGCCCGCTGGATCGCCGACCACGTCGCTTTCCCGAACGCGATGGTCGATTCGATCACCCCCGCCACCGACGACGCGCTGCGCGCCCGCATCGCGGCGGCCACCGGGCTGGAGGACGCCTGGCCCATCCAGCGCGAGCGTTTCACCCAGTGGGTGATCGAGGATCGCTTCGCAGGCGAACGTCCCGCGCTGGACGTGGCGGGTGTCACGTTCGCGAGCGAAGTGCGCCCGTTCGAGAAGGCCAAGCTGCGCCTGCTCAACGGCGCGCATTCGTCGCTCGCCTATATCGGCCTTGGGCGCGGACTGGAGACGGTCGGCGAGGCCATGGCCGACCGCGAGTTGGCCGCTTTCGCCGAACGGCTGATGCGCGAGGACATCGCGCCGTCGATCGCGCCTCCTGCCGGGCTGGACCTTGGCGGATACATCTCCGACGTGCTGGCCCGCTTCCGCAATCCCGAGATCCGGCACCTGCTGTCGCAGATCGCGTGGGACGGGTCGCAGAAGCTGCCCTATCGCCTGCTCGACACCACCCGCGAGGCGCTGGCGGCCGGGCGTCCGATCGAGCGGCTTGCGCTTCCGATCGCGGCATGGCTGCGCTTCCTGGCTAGCGCGGAGCGGGACGGGCGCACGATCACCGACCCCCTCGCCGCCCCGCTGCTGGAGCGTGCGGGCGACTGGCGCAGCGTTCTGGCGATGCGCGAGGTATTCGGCGATTTGGGTTCGGACGGACGGTTCGTCGGCGCGGTGGAAGCCGGGCTGGCGGCACTGGAGGCCGGACGGCTGGAGCCGGTGGCGGCCTGAGCGCTCCGAGGGGCTTCGACAAGCTCAGCCTAAGCGGAATTGAGAGGTTCTTACACGACCTCCGCTCACCCTGAGCTTGTCGAAGGGTTAGGCGCTACGCAGAAATGCGGCGCCAATCCCGTCGATTCTGCCGGAACCACGCGCAGTTCCACCTCGAACGGCGGTGGCGCCTCGCCGCCCTCGATCCGCGCGATGAGCCGCTCTGCCGCCGCCGCCGCCATGTCGCCGAAGGGCCGCAGCACCGAGGTCAGTGCCGGGCTCAGCATCCGCGTGAGCAGGCTGCCGTCGAAGCCCACCACCGACAGCCCCCCTGGCACCGCGATCCCCCGCACCGCCGCGACCTTGAGCACGCCCGCCGCCATGATGTCGTTCGCCGCGAAGATGCCCGTCGGCCGCTCGACCAGCGCCAGAAGCTGTTCCGCCCCGGCCACGCCCGAGGCGAAGTCGTAGTCGCCCGGCGCTTCGGCCACGCTGGCCCCGGCGCGCGTCGCCTCTTCGATGAAGCCCGCGCGGCGCTCCATGGCCGAGGCCGTATCGGCGGGACCGTTGACGATGCCCAGCCGCCGGTGCCCCAGATCGAGCAGATGCCGCGCGACTTGCGCGCCCGCCGCGCGCTCCTCGCTGACGATGACGTCGGCAAAACCCGCGATCGGCACCGAAGACAGCGCCGCGACCGGCACTTGCGCCTCGGCCAGAGCCTCGGCCAGACCCGGCACGCCCGAAACCGGCGGCAGGATCACCAGCCCGTCCACGCGCGACCGCTCGACGAAGCCCAGCACGTCGCGGATCGCCGCTTCGGTTTCCAGCGGGGTCGGGTGGACGATCACCTCATAGCCGCGCGGCGCGGTCAGGGCGACGACGCCGCGCTGGATGGAATCGAGCACCAGCGCGTTGCGATCGTTGTGGATCAGCCCGATCAGGAACGAGCGCCGCATCGCCAGCGCCCGCGCCCGCGCGCTCGGCCGGAAATTGAGCGCGGCGATCGCGGCCTCGATCCGCTGGCGGGTCTCGGCATTCACTTTGGGCGACTTGTTGAGCACCCGCGAAACCGTGCGGATCGAGACCCCGGCGGCGGCGGCCACGTCCTCGATGGTGGGGTCGCCGTCGCGCGCTCTTGCTGGGGTTTCGTGCATCGCTAGGCTTGTATGGCCTGCGCTGGCACGATCAAGCATTCCTGCAATTTTCATTGACACCGATGCCACAAATGATAGCGCTAGCATAAATCAAAGCAGAACCGGAGAGAGCCATGAAGTTCGACCGCCGAGAGGCCCTGTTCACGGCAGGTATGGGCGTAGTAGGCGGCGCGACGGCGCTGGCAGGCAGCGCGAGCGCAGCCACGGCCGCCGCATCCTCGCCTGCAAAGCCCGCTTCGGTCGGCGCTTCGAAGTACCGGCGCGGCTTCGACGACCAGCGTATCCCGGACCAGGGCAACGGCACCTACCTCAACCCGCTGATGGCGGGCGACCATCCCGACCCGACGATCGTGCGGGACGGGAAGGACTATTACATGACCTTCTCGACCTTCGATTCCTATCCGGGGCTGGTCGTGTGGCATTCGGCGGACCTGATCAACTGGCGGCCCCTTACCGCCGCGCTGACGAAGAACCTCGGTTCGGTCTGGGCGCCGGACATCAGCAAACACGGCGGCCGCTTCTTCATCTACTTCACCGTCAAGGCCAGCCCGAGCGCGCAGTACGTGGTCTGGGCCGACAAGGCGGAAGGCCCGTGGAGCGAGCCCGTCAGCCTCGGCCTGCCCGACCATATCGACCCCGGCCACGCGGTGGGCGAGGACGGTTCGCGCTGGCTGTTCCTTTCCGGCGGCGACCGCATCCGGCTGGCCGAGGACGGCCTCTCGACCGTCGGCGCGGTGGAGCACGTCTACGACCCCTGGCACTACCCGGACGACTGGGACGTCGAGGGGTTTTCGCCCGAAGGCCCCAAGATCGTGCGGCGCGGCGAATATTTCTACCTCGTGACCGCCGTAGGCGGCACCGCCGGTCCGCCGACCGGGCACATGGTGATCGCCGCGCG
>NZ_ALVC01000123.1:0-15526 GCF_000293195.2 Sphingomonas sp. LH128 | reverse complement strand
CCAACCAGTGGGCGATCTCGCCGAAATCATGCAAGCCTTCAACAATCACCGGCGGAACCGCATCATTATTGACGTCGTCGGGCAAGCCCGCGTCCGCCGTCGATCCAGAAACGGGATCAGCCAGCGACATGGCCAGGCCATGTAACTGCCGGCTTTGCCTGTACGCGATCGAGACCCGTTCGATCGACAGGCCGGGTTCGACCCATTTGAGGCTGTCCTCGGTACGGCTACCCCATTCCGTGATACGCTGATTGAAATCGCCGCATGCGAAGAACGATCCGATCGGCTCGACTGCCAAGGCGCGCATGCAAGCAAGCTGCACAGGCGAAAAGTCGGGGGCCTCGTCCACGAGAATTTGGTTGCGCTGGATGTCGTGCAGAGCACGCAGTGGCTCATAGGCCACCTGCTCAATGTTCCGACGCACGCGGTTATCCGCGAGCAACGCATTGCCAGCGCGCAGCATGGCCAAAATCACGAGATCCGCTTCCAGCGGGTGCAGATCGCGGCCTGGATTCGTATCGGGATACCAACGCTCTCCCCGCTCACCTCTCCTGAACTGCCTGTATCGGGCGGGGATCTTGCTCAGGTAGTGCCGAACAGGCGCGTTGAACCGATTGAGGGACAGCTGCCATCCCAACCGCTCGGCCAGTCCGCTCGCCTCGGCTTCGGTCAGGCCTCGATCCGCGACCCAATCGAGAACGAGAGCGCTTCGGGAGCTCGTTGAACGGCGACGTGTCTTGGAGCGCGCCTGAAGCCGCAGGGCAGCATAATAGGCGCGTTGGGCAGCGGCCGGCTTGTTCGTAGGCCGGTCGTCATCTTCGTCATCTTCGTCATCGAGATCATCGTCGCCGTGATCGGCCTGATCATCTAAGGTGTCGAGATAGGAGATCAGCTGCTCGAAAAAGTTCTGACCTTGGGTTCGTGCGCCAGTCTGCGCGCGCGCAAGTGCGGCTTTGAGCACGCTGTCGACGTCAGCTCGTACACGCCCGAGAACGCGGCGGACGTCTTCACTTAGCGATACAAGGGCGTAGATACCGCTTGCCGGAGTGGACGTACGTGCGCTTTGAATGGCTGTGCTGAGGCGCCCACCCAGCTTTGCGATTTCCGCGTCCGTGGCGTTCGTAAGGACGGCTGCAGCGCTCTCGAGACCCGACCAGAAATCGCGTTCTTGCTTGGCTTGAAACTGCTCGAACCAGTCGATCGGGGAACCCACGGCCTCGGCGGTTATAGTGGCCGCAGCATCCTTCAGAACGAACGGCCCACCGCCGTTTGCGGTGCGCAAGATCGAAAGGTGGTTCCGCGCGAGTTCCTTGCGATGTCCGATCCACGTTTTGATTCGCAGATCCGACGCTGGCACATTGTTTCTATTGAATGCCTCTTTCAGATACTGCCCGAGTAGATCGGTCGGCGTGAACATGATCCAGCTTTGGCCGTGTGCCAGCGATGAGGGGGAAGCATCGACCAGGCTTTGTTCGTCCTCGCTCAAGCCATGGGGATCGAGCTTTTGCCCCAGACGGCGAATGAGCGTGGTGGTTTTGCCCGTGCCTGGCGGACCCAGGATTAAAAGCTGCGAATCAAGCGACAATCGAAAGATAGCATCTTGATACTCGTCCAGCACCGCCTGATCGCGCAGTTGCATCTTGTCGATGATACCGCGTTTGCGCCCGACGGTGACATTGTCATCCACCTCGGCCGCTTTCAGCATGCGCTCGATCTCATCCAGCGCATCTGCAGGGGCATCACGCTCGGAAAGCAAGCGCAGCAATGAGGCGATGGTGAGGGTTTTCTGCCCTTCCGCCTCGAAAATAGTGTCCCGCGAATCCCAGCCATCGGGGAGGGCCTCGGCGTGAAATAGGGTTCGCTCTACGACCTCAAGCGAGCCCCCCGGCACATCAATGTATCCACCCGGGCGCAACGATGCCAACCGACCGACAGGCGCGTTGTAACTGGCGAACCGAACTCCGGGATCGAGCAGCCCGGAAGGTGCGAACCGAGAGATGTAGAAGGTCGTATGCTTGTCCGCCTCATCCGCCGCGATCACCCTGGCAATAGCGGGTTCGCGGGACAGGATTTGGTGGCCATTGAGCATTTCCCGACCGATCTCGTTGAGCTTCGCGACCGCTTTCTCGGTCGTCAGCGTATTCAGCGGAGCGAGGCTCTCCGCCGATGGTCCCTTGAAACGGGCAAGTTCTGCCCTGGCGCCGGCCGCTACGCGATCGAAGATGGTCAATGCTTCTCGTGCAATATCACCGTTATGTTCGTCGCGATTCAGGCTCAAAGCTATTCCCCCCATGAGCCCCCATACTTGCAAGGAGGCAGCTCAAAATCCACCAGAACTCTCTCAGGATGAGCTATTAATTCTCGCGGTCACGTATGTCGCACCCTGCTTCGAAACAGCGGGCCTCAAGCACTGGCTTGAACCTCGATTGTCTGCCCAGAAGTCACCATGACGATCAGCCCGCGCTCCGTGCCGGTCATGTCGAGATAGGCGCGAACCTGCGCACGATAGTGCTCGATCGTCGCCGCAGTCGGCTGCACATCGCTCTTCCAGTCGATCACGACAGCAGGTTTGCCGTCGCTGTCGAAACTAGTCGCATCGGCAATGCCGACCGTCGCCTGCTCAATCCCTTCGACATCAACCGCCGCATAGACGGTCAGTTCGGGCACCAGACTGGGCCGCAGCTCGGCGATTTCCGGCAGGTTGAGGGTCCGCACCACGCAGCCGGCGAGTTCGCCGGGGTTCAGGCCTTGGGCAGGATCGTCCATCACCGGCTTGCCGATTTCCAGGATCAGTGCCCGAGCCCGATCGGCCAACGCCGCCTTACCGGGATCGGTCTCGCCGGTCAGCACTTCTTCAAGTAGCTTATGGAGGATGAGCCCGCGCTCACGCCCACCCTGAACGCTCGGCGCCGGCCCTTCGTCACCGGGCTGGCCGTCACTACCCGCTGCCCAGATCTCCACCGCTTCAGGCGTCAGTACCGGGCCGGCATGGCTTTCATCGCGGCTCGGCGCGAGCCAGACCAGACGCTGGCGCTTATCGAGGATCGCGGCGGCTTCGGCGGCAAAGCCATCACGGGTCTGGGCGTTGACTGCTTGAGCCGCTGCTGCGCCCATCCCTTCGGGCAGATGCGAAAGATCGAGCGCCGGCAGTTCGGCTAGCGACAGATCGACCAGCGAAATCCAGGCAGACTTGGACTGTGCCGCGTCAAGGCGCGGCAGCACCAGCAATTCGCGGGCACGGGTCGCCGCGACATACCAGAGACGGATGCGTTCGCGGTCGAGTTCCGCTTTTTCGGCGTCGAGCACCGCTTCATAGCCGGCTGGTTTCACGCCGAAGACCGGGCAATAGAAGGTGTCGCTGTCGCGGTCGGTTACGGCGCTATCGGGCGCCTTGATCCCCGTCATCGTGTTGATGGGGACGACGATCGGCCATTCGAGCCCTTTGGCAGCGTGCATGGTGTAGAGCGCAACCGCTTCTTCCTGCGCGTCCGGCCGCCCTTCGACGGCGCGTGCCTCGTCGGTCCAGGCCGCCGTCATCGTCTCGGCGAAGGCGCGCAGCCCCCGCACCGCGAATGCCGAGGTCAAGCTCAGATAGAGATCGACATTGGCGAGCGCGCGCTCGGCCTGACCCCGGTGACGCGCCAAGAGGATTGGCCGCACCCGCAACGCATCGATCGCCTGAGACAGGAGCTCATGCGGCGTAGTGTTGTTGCACTGACGATGGAGCACCTGGAGTTTCTCGATCGTCGCCCGAGCCAGCGGATGTGCGATGTTGGCCGGATCGACGCCAAGGTCGAAACGCGGAAGTTTGTCGGGTGCGTCCTCAGCGCGCGGGAGCGCCCAGATGATGTCGAGGAGTTGCTCTTCGGTCAGGCCGACGAGCGGCCCACGCAGCAGCGCGCCGAGCGCGAGTGTATCGCGGCGATCGGCCAAGACGCGGGTGAGCGCGATCAGGTCCTGAACTTCCTGGCGACGGAACAGGCCTTTGCCGGCCTGCGTCGCGACCGGGATACCATAGCGCTCCAGGGCTTCCTCATAGCGCCACAGGTCGCTGCCGGTGGGCGCGAGCAAAGCGATGTCGCCTGGGCGACACAAGCGTCCCGCGCCAGTGCGCCGATCGAGGATCATTTCGCTGCCGATGAGGCGGGCGCACATTTGCGCGACGGCTTCGGCCTCGCCATCGCGCTGTTGCTCGGCCGACGCTTTGCCGTCCTCGCCTGCGACCACGACATCAAGTGCGGCAATACATAGCGCTTCCCCGCGATCGGCATGAAAGGGGTCGAGCGCGGTGAAGCCGGGTTGGCCGTCGCTGGAGAGCGGCCCCTCGAACCGTTCGTTCACGAAGGTCAGAATCGGCGCGCAGGACCGGAAGTTGGTCGAGATCGACAGGACGCTGTCCTCGTCCTGGGCGACGAAGGCATCGCGGGCACGGACATAGGCCGACACATCGGCGCCTCGAAAGCGGTAGATCGCCTGCTTGGGATCGCCCACCAGGAAAAGGGCACCGGGGCGGATGACGAAGCTGGCCCAATCACTCGCATCTCCAGCCTCCGCTGGCTCACCGCACAGGCGCCAGAAGATTTCGGTCTGGAGCGGATCGGTGTCCTGGAACTCGTCGACCAGCACTTTGGAGAAGCGGCCGGCAAGCGCGCGGCGGACATCGTCATGGTCGCGCAGGAGCCCGCGTGCCGCGAAGATCAGGTCGTCGAAATCGAGCAGTGCGGCGGACCGTTTATAGTCGCGGAAACGATCGAGCACGGGGCGCACTTCGCCGATCAGGTCGGCTAGAACGTGGCTCGCGACAATCTGGGTGAGCGTCTGCCATGCCGCACCGCATGCCGAATAGGCCGTTTCCGCTGCGAGATTGAGCCGCTCCCCATCTGCTTTGGCGAGACCTTCGCGTTTGGCCGCCTCAACCCATTTGCCCTTCTTCTTGAAAGCCAGGAACGTGCCGGCCTTGGTACAGAGGTCGGGATGCGGCGGGAAGGTCAGCAGCCGCACGAGCCCGGCAGGCGTATCGATGGCGGGTCCGCCCTCAAGGCCATCCGCCATCTCCGCGAAGCGCTCGGCAAAGACCGCTGTCTCTTCCTCGACGGCCGGCGCGGTGCGGATGAACTTCGCGAAATCCGCTGCCGCCACGCGAAACGCGGCGAGATGCGGAGCAATCGGGTCTGCGGCGGGGGCGGCAAGGGTACGCCGCTTGCGCAGATTATCGACGATCCGGTGGATGAGGCCGACTGTCTCGCTTGGGCTGTAGAGCACCATCTCAGCGATAAGGCCGCCCTCGGCGCCGGAGAGCCGTTCGCGCAGCCACGCATCGACGATTTCGATGAAGGCGAGGTCGGCTTGGTTGCGATCCATGACACTCGCGCCGGGATCGATATCCGCCTCGACCGGATAGGGTTTGATCAAGCGCTGGCAGAAGCCGTGAATGGTCTAGCAGGTGATCTCATCGATATGCGCGGCAGCCTCAGCCAGATACGCCTTGTGCTGTTCGGAGAGCCCATCAGGGAACGCGATCTTGAGTTCGGTCGGGAGCGTTCCGGCAACAAGCTCGCTGACGAAATCGCGGACGCGCACAAGAAGCTCGCTCGCGGCCAGTTCAGTGAACGTCACCGCCGCGATCGATTTGGGCACAGCGCCTTGCGCCAGCATGGCCGCGATCCGGCCTGCCATGACGGCGGTCTTGCCCGATCCGGCGCCCGCTTCCACGAGGAGCGACTGGTCATGGTTGCTGATCGCAGTACGGCGCGCAGCGTCGTCGCGCAGGCTATTCAGAGCAGCGGTCATCACTGGGCCTCCCAAACCAGAGCAGCGTCACCGAGGAGCTCGGTGGCCGCAGGCGTTTTGCGTTTGCAGTAGGTCGCGCCGGCATTGGCTGGCAGCGCGAAGGCGAGATCGTCATATGTCCCGCCGGTGTCCGGCCCGATCAGCGCATGGCCAGCGCTCAGGCTGGCGCTCGCAAATTGGAGATAGCCGGTGAGTTCGCCAAGCGTCGCTTCGGGGTCGGCTAGCTGAAGGTCGGTCTCGGTACGCGGATACAGCAGCGAGGCGCTGATCGACACTTCCGCTCCCAGAAGGGCTTTCACCGCGAAGGCATAAAGGCAGCGCTGCAACTCGCGGCCACCATCGATGCTGATATCGTCTTTGGGCGGTCGGCCGGTCTTATAGTCCCGGACGAGGGCGCGCGTGCCATCACCCGAAAGATCGAGCCGGTCGATATAGCCTTTGATGGCAAAGCCGGTTTCGGGGATCGCAACCGGGGTCGCCGCATCCCATGGGCTGCCGGCGCCGGTCTTGGGCGTGGCGCCACCAAAGGCCACCTCCCCGTAGGAACGGGCGTCATCGAGATGCTCGCCGCGATAGGTGAGCGCGCGTTCTGCAAGTGTGCGGGCATCGTCAAGCGTGCGCCGCCAGATGACCGGCGGCGGGACTGCCCGCTCGCTTTCCCAGACGCCAGCGACGCTCCCTGCGGCGGCTTCGATCGCGGCGGAGATCTTGGCATCGTCGGCAATGGCGAGGCCACCATTCGCTTCGAGATCCTGAAGGGCAAAGTCGAGGGTCATGTGGACGAGATCGCCCATCGCCAATGCGTCAAGCACCAGCGGGTCGGTGCCGCTTTCGGGCAGCTTCAGGCGCATGCCATAGCGCCAGACGAAGCCCAGTGGACTACGCAGGAGCAGCTTCAATGAGCTGGCCGATTGTACCTGTGCGAGAATATGGAGCAGCAGCGGATGGTCCGCGCGAACCAACCCGTCGTGTGCCGTAATGTCCTTGCGATGCCAATTGCGCCAGGTGGTCAGCGCGCTGGCGGCTTGAATGTCGCCGGCAAACTCATCCGGCCGCGCCATCAAGCGGTCAGTCTCGCTGAAGGCATGAGTGGGTACGGCGTTACGACCGATGTAGATTTCGTCCGTGACCGGGCCGAGCAACGCGCTCCGGCCGAGCAGGCGCCCTTCGCCGTCTCGCCGCGCCCGCGAGATTGTGACCTCGACCTCTGTCGTCGCCAGGATGGTTTCGAAATCGCGCCGATCCGCAGCGCCAATCGGCAGCGGATCAAGTTCGGCAGTGGGGATGATATGGTCGGAGATGAGCCGGTCCTCGGAAATCCCGCGCGGCCAGCGTGAGGAATTGAGGCCGATGAGGCGCACATGGCGGCGCGGCGATGCCGCAAGCGCGCTAGCGGGCATCCATGCCGGCGACACGCAGGCCTCAAGACCGTCATCCTGCTTCAGGTTCTCCAACGTCGTATCGAGCGACACCGATGGGCCAGCAAGAAGTGCTTTGCGCCAGATCGCAAGCGCACGGCCGGACAGGAATGCAGCGCCGACTACGTCGGCTGCCGCATGCCCCTTGGCGAGTAGATCGACGATCGCGCGCAAGGTCGCTGTGTGATCATGCTCATCGGGCCAGTCCGTAGCCGTAAGACGAGAGAGCAACCGATCCCAGGCGCTGAGAGAAGCGAGCGGCGCGTCGGCCGGCAGAACGCGCAGCCACCCTTGCGGCAATGACTGGAACGGACCGGTCTCCGATCCGCAAAGCGCCGCGAGACGGCGCATGCGGGTCTGTGAGAACCCCCGGATCAGAATATCGGCAAGCGCTGCAGCAGCCTGCCCTTCGCGGGTGGTGGTGACTTTGATGCCGTGGACGAAATGAAGGTCGAGGTTCGCGTCCGCACGCAGGGCGAGGAAGTGATCGTCATAGTCGGCAGTCGAAGCGGCGGCGATGGCGATGTCGGAGGGAGCGACGCCGTCTGTTACCATGAGCGCGCGCGCCCAGCGGATCGCTTCAACGGCTTCGTGATAGCCGGTAGCGGCGCTGACCATGTGCTGCTGCGGTATCCGCGCATCCGAGCGGCGCACCTCAATATCGGTCGCGGCGAGCCATTCCGGGACGGGGCGCGGTCCCGCGACCCATGCGACAGGCACATGGGCCGCAAGCGCTGCCAGAAGCGGACGCCAGCTTGGCGAAAGTTCGGTGATGCCGACGATCTCCACGGAGCCGAAAACCGCCGGAGCGTGAGCTAGGCGCTTGAGCGCGGCGGACGCCAGATCGGCGGGCCGCATCATTCCAGGCGGTAGCTGATCCAGAACGGCCGCTTCGAGACGGGCAATCGACTCGAGGCGTGGATGTTCATGGGCGCGCGCGGTCAAATCGATCCCCGAGCGCCAGACCTTGTGGAGCGTATCAGCTGCGGCATCGACCATGCCCGGCAAGAGCTTGATGCCATCCAGCTCGCCCAAAGGCGTCTCCGGTAAGACCGCCTGGATCGCGCTGCGCAGGCTTTCGTCGTCGATTGGCCGCGTGAAACCGCCCGCCAGGCGGACCGCGAGCTGCTCAAACGAGAGAATCTGCAAACCGTGAAGCCGCCGCCGGGCAGCATCAAGGCGCAACTCGCGCATCGCCAAACGGCCGTGCGCGACGATCGTACGCCGTTTAGGATTGGTGCTCATCGCCGACATCCTCCTTCAGTCTCGCCGGTTCCGCTTGACGCGACTCCATCGCATGGATAAAAACTATACGGGCATTGCAGATATGTCCATATAGTTTTTATACCCTCGCGATGTGAAGGAGCCGAACAAGATGACCAGCGAGGGGCCAGCGTTGAAATGGGGCGTCGAACGCCGCCTCGAATTCATCGAGTTCCGGCTATTCTGGGAGGGCGGTGTCAACCGCTCGGACATCATCGACACGTTCGATGTGTCAGTGCCGCAGGCGTCGAAAGATTTGACGCTCTATCAGGAGCGTGCGCCGTATAACGCGCTCTATGACAAGAGCGCTCGTCGCTATGTGGCAGGCCCGGATTTCGAGCCGATTTTTCTTAAGCCTGACCCATATGGCTATTTGTCACGCCTGCGGTCAGTCGCGGAGGGACTGATCGAACTGGGCGAGTCCTGGATCACCCAGGTGCCCGATACAGATATCGCGTTGACACCCCGCCGCGACATCAACGCCAAGGTGCTGCGCACCATATTGGGCGCGGTGCGAGACGTGCGATCAGTCGATATTCACTACCAGTCGATGAGCAAGGATCGGCCAGATCCGATCTGGCGCCGCATTACACCGCATGCCTTTGGCTATGATGGCTTTCGCTGGCACGTCCGCGGCTACTGCCACGTCACCGACAAATTCAAAGACTTCCTGCTGCCGCGTGTCCTTGATGTAGGCGAGCTTGGCGAAGCTGGCGCATCAGCCGATCAGGACGCCCTTTGGCAAGAGCGCTTTGCCATTGAAATAGGTCCACACCCAGACCTCACCGAGAGCCAAAAGGCTGTGGTCGCCAAAGATTTTGGGATGGCGAACGGGTCGGCTGTGCTAACCGTTCGCTACGCGATGCTATTCTATGTGTTGAAACGCCTCGGGCTTCTGGGTGACGCCGCTCAGTTGCCCGCCCGCAGTCAACATATCGTTGTCTTCAACAGAGCCGACACCATCGCAGCGCTTGAAAAGGCGGAGTTCGCGCTGTGAATGATGGCGATAGCGTACAAAATTACCGTATGTCATTCAGCGTGGGTGGGCTGATGCTTAATGAAAGCCTAGTGATCGCCGACGCCTACCATCCGGGTGAGACCTGGGCTCGCGCGCGCGACCGTTTGCTGGCGCACGGCGTGTCTTCATTGCCCAAATTGGCGTCCCAAACCCGCGCTCTACGTGAGGTGTATGACCGGATAGGTTATCTTTCCGATACAGAACGCGAATACCTGTCGGCAGAGGCTGACCGCGCTGAACAGCAGGCAATGGTGTGGCTGGCGGTCTGCCGGACCTATCGCTTTGTATACGAATTCGCAGTCGAGGTGATCAGCGAACGCTACCAATCATGGCGGCTAGACCTAGGTCATGAGGTTTTTGACCGCTTTCTTGCGGAGAAAGCCGAGAGTGATCCTGGCCTCGCTGAGCTTTCAGCTTCAACCTGTGCGAAATTGCGTCAGGTCCTGTTTCGGATACTACGTGAAGCTGGCTTGAGAAGTGTTGAGGGCAGAATTCAGCCGATCTGGTTGTCGGTGCGCATGAAGCGGCTGATCGAGGAGAGTAATCCGGCGGACTTGAGGGTCTTTCCCGGAAATGGGGGGTAATTGTGGGCACGAAAACTGATCGGCGCGCCCGCGCCGAGCACTTATCCAGAGTAATTTCCAGTGATCGGTTCTTGCAAAAGCAAGGGCTGGGAAACGAGGTTCCCTTTTTCATCTGCGCTTTTGATGCCGATGACGGGCTGAGCTTGGGCGAGGATCGCGAGGATCTGATCGCCCGGCTGGGACACGCTGGTGTGCGCGTCCTCGATATTGATCTCTATGACCTTTCGCTCAGGATCCTCGAGGATCGGGGAATCTTCGAGCAGATCCTTGAGGTCGAAGCCGAAACGGAAAAGGCGGAACTCAAGGAGCTGTTGCAGGGGGTTCTGGACCCGCAGGCGCACCTCATTCCAGAGATTGCGCGGCGCATCGAAGACGTCCCGCACGATGTGATCTTCCTGTCCGGCGTAGGCGAGGTTTACCCCTACCTGCGGTCGCACAACGTGCTCAACAACCTGCAAAGCACTGCGAAAGATCGCCCGACGGTCATGTTCTTTCCGGGAAAATACACGCACGCGTTGGCGACAGGAGCGTCGCTGGAACTGTTCGGTTTGCTGCATGATGACAAATATTACCGGGCGTTCAATATCATGAATTACGAGGTCTGACCGATGGCTACTCTTCTGCGTGACATCTTTGCCAAGCCGGTCGACCGTTCGATCGATGGGGTGATCAAGGCTGACGACAAGGCCAGCCTCCTGACCGAACTTGATGAATATGTCATCACCAACGAGATCGGCGCCCGACTGGAGCAATTCCTCGACGCCTACAACAATTACAATACCGCGAACGGCGTGTGGATCTCAGGCTTCTTCGGATCAGGTAAATCTCACCTGCTGAAAATGCTTGCCCTCCTCCTGGAGAACGACGAGGTCGAGGGGCAGCGCGCCGTCGAAATATTTGAGCGAAAGCTCGCAGGCAACCCGATGCTGGCGGGGGCCTTGCGCAAGGCAGTGTCGATCCCGTCCCGATCGGTCTTGTTCAATATCGACCAGAAGGCGGATGTGATCTCGAAGACGGATGTCGATGCGCTTCTGGCCGTCTTCCAGAAAGTCTTTGACGAGATGTGCGGCTATTACGGCAAGCTCCCGCATATCGCGCAGTTCGAGCGTGATCTCGACAGCCGCGGGAAGCTTGATGCCTTCAAGGCGGCCTTTGCGCAGTCTTCCGGCAAGCCCTGGGAGCGTGGGCGTGAACAGGCTCTTATGGAAGGCAAGCACGTTGCCGCCGCCTTCGCCGAGGTCACGGGCGATGAGGTCAAGGATATTCTTGGCCAGTATCGCAAGGACACGAAGGTCTCGATCGAAGATTTCGCCAACATGGTGAAATCGTGGATCGATGAGCAGGGGCCCAAGTTCAGGCTGAACTTCTTCGTCGATGAGGTGGGGCAGTATATCGCCGACAACGTCAAACTGATGACGAACCTGCAGACCATCGCCGAAAGCCTCAACACGAAGTGCAAGGGGCAGGCTTGGATTGTTGTCACGGCCCAGCAAGACATGGGTTCGGTCATCGGCGATCTGACGGCGCAGCAGGAGAATGACTTCTCGAAAATCCAGGCACGCTTCGCTAACCGGATGCCGCTGAACTCCCAGGATGTGGCCGAAGTCATCCAGCGCCGCCTTCTGGCCAAAACCGAGGCCGGTCAGATCACCCTTGGCAATCTTTACGATGCTGAGGAGAACAACCTGCGCACTCTGTTCGATTTCGGCGATAATTCCTTCAAGTTCAGGAACTTTTCCGGAAAGGAGCAGTTCGTCGCGAGCTATCCGTTCCCGAACTACCAATATGATCTGTTCCAGCGCGCGATCATGGGCCTCTCGCAGCACAACGCGTTTGAGGGCAAGCACAGCTCGGTCGGTGAACGCTCCATGTTGGGGGTGTTTCAGGAGGTGGCCAAAAAGCTGGCGGATACGCCGGTCGGGGGGCTGGCGACCTTCGACCTAATGTTCGAGGGGATTCGCACTGCCCTCAAATCCTCGGTTCAGCAGTCGATCCAGCTGGCCGAGAAGAACCTTGGCGATGACTTCGCCGTTCGGGTTCTGAAAGTCCTATTCCTTGTCAAATATGTCAAGGAATTCAAACCGACTGCCCGCAACATATCAATCCTCCTGCTGTCCCGGTTCGAGGCGGACCAGACCGAACAGCGCCGCAATATCGAAGAGGCTTTGTCGCTTCTAGAACGCCAAACGCTGATCCAGCGCAATGGCGAGGTCTATGAATTCCTCACAAATGAGGAAAAGGACGTCGAGGCCGAGATCAAGGCGATTGCCGTTGATCCCGCCGAGATCGAACGGCAGCTCGACGAGTTGGCTTTCGGTTCGATCCTCCGTCACGGCAAGATCAAGCATGCCGGCACGGGTGTGGACTATGCTTTTACCCGCAAGCTCGACGGGCACAGCCTGAACCGGGAGCATGAGCTTTCGGTGAATATCATCTCACCCTTCAGCGACGATTCCGACACGCCGGATGTGGTTCGCTCGAACAGCATGGCAAGCGATGAGATGGTTGTCCTGCTGGGACGTGATGTACGCTTCACGCGCGATCTCGTCCTCGGGCTCCAGACCGTGAAATTCGCCCGTCAGGTCACCAGCGGTGACGCTCAGCCCGGCCGTGATCGCATCATTGCGGAAAAGCGCGATCAGAATACGCGGCGCGAAAAGGAACTGGTGCAGCGTCTCCGTACTCTGATCGCGGATGCTCGCCTTTTCGTGCGTGGAGCCGAACTGGAGATCGGAGGGGAAGACCCGCAGGAACGGCTGGTCAAAGGCTTCCAGGTGCTGGTCGACAAGGTCTATACCAGCCTGCCTGTGCTGCGCGGCGCCACCTACACCGAAGCCGATCTTGGGCGTGCCGGCCGTATCGATGGCGGGCTTTTCGGCGGCGAAGGCAGCGGTCTCACCGAAGCCGAGCAGGACGTGCTGAATCACGCTCAGGCTCAGATGCGTCTTGGGACGCGGGTCTCGGTCAAGGCATTGGTCGAGAAGTTTGGCGCCAAACCTTATGGCTGGCCGTCCGTTACGGTGCTGTGCCTGACCGCGAATCTTGTCGCGCGCGGCAAGCTCGAAGCTCGGGCCGACAGCGCTCTGCTGGAAGGAGATGCTCTGGTGCAGGGGCTGCGCAACAGCCATGCCATTGGCAATATTCTGCTCTCTCCGCAGATCGAGTTCACCGGCGCCCAGATCCGCAAATCGCGCGAGCTGTTTCAGGCACTGTTCGATCTGCCCGCCTCGGGCAATGACGCCCGCAGTCTGGGGGCAGAGTGGCAGGTGCAGTTGTGCAAGCTGACCAGCGAACTTGAGAGCCTTGGTCGGCAGTCGGCTGGCTATCCCTTTATTGCGGCCCTCGATCCTCTGCGAACTCTCCTCGACAGCATGCGCGACCAGTCGGCGACATGGTTCATTACCGGCCCGGTTGGGCAGGAAGATCAACTGCTGGATGCCAAGGAGGATATCCTCGACAAGGTCCGCAGCTTCATGTCCGGACCGCAGAAGGGCATCTATGACGAGGTGCGGGCTTTCCTGACGGCACAGGATCAGAACGTTGCCTTTGCCGACGCTCCTGCCGCCGATACGTTGCGTCAGGCGCTGGCCGATCCGCAGTGCTTCAAGGGCAACGCGATTCAGGAACTGAAGGCGGATTTCTACGCCCTGAAGGAGCGTATCGAACAAACGGTTCTGGCCGAGCGCAACGCCGTCATCGCGGCGATCGAAGAGGTGGCCGAGAAAACCACCCAGACCTCGGAATTCCGTGCGGTCCCGCCAGAGCAGCAGACGCGTATTCGCGATGAGCTCGCTGCGCAGAAATCCGCCGTGGCTTCGCAAACCTTGATCCCGGCCTTGCGCCATCGGGCGACCGAGGTGCGTTCCAACCTTCTGGCCGACACGCTGACGCGGATCGCCGAACTGACGCCTGCACCGGCGCCGACGCCCGCGCCGCAGCCCCAACCTGCAGGTGGCGTGGCCGAAGCCCCGGCCAAGCCATATGTGCCGCCGGCACCGGCAAAGCCCCAATATGTCAACGCCCAGTCGATCACTGTCTCTATCGGGAAAGCCTATCTCGAAGATGCAGACGATGTGACGCGCTATCTTGATGAGATGAAAAAGACCCTGCTGGCCGAGATCGGCGCGGGCAAGAAAGTGATTGTCTGATGGATACCAACGCCCTGAAGAAATTTGCGCAAAGCGCGCGCAACTTGCTGATCGATCAGGTCACCGCCCGGCTGGACATGGTGCTGACCGAGGGCGCGGCGGCTCGCCGCGAACATCCCAGGGCGATTGCCCGGCTGGAAGCTGCCGCCAACGGCAACCGCGCCCATGTGATCGAACACGCGGCATACACATGGTTCAACCGCTTCACCGCGCTGCGCTTCATGGATGCAACCGGCCTGACCAACCCGCGCGTTGTATCACCCGCTGATGGCGCCACCCGGCCCGAAATTCTGGCCGAGGCGATGGCGGGCAACCTGCCGGATCGCGGGCGGTCCGAGATCGCCGAATATCTGAATGGCACCCGCCCCGCCCATGACGGGCAGGCGGAGGCCTATCGGCTGCTGCTGATCCATGCCTGCAACGAATGGCACGGGGCGATGCCGTATATGTTCGAGCGTGCCGATATGCTCGACCGGGCCGAGGATTATACCGAACTGCTGATGCCCGACGATCTTCTGTCGCCGGACAGCATCCTTGCCCGCTTGCGCGCGGTGATGACGGAAGATGCCTGCCAGGATGTCGAGATCATCGGCTGGCTTTACCAGTTCTACATCAGCGAAAAAAAGGATCAGGTTTTTGCGGGCCTGAAGAAAAACCAGAAAATCACGGCGGAAAATATCCCCGCCGCGACGCAGCTGTTCACCCCGCACTGGATCGTGCGCTATCTGGTGGAAAACTCTCTGGGCCGGCTGTGGCTGCTCAATCGCCCGCAATCGAAGCTGGCGGCGAAGATGGATTATTACATCGCGCCGGAAGAGCCGGAAACGGACTTCCTGAAGATCGCCCGGCCCGAGGAAATCCGCATTTGCGATCCGGCCTGTGGCTCGGGCCATATGCTGACCTATGCCTTTGACCTGCTCTATGAAATCTATGCCGAGGAAGGTCATGACGCGGCCGAAATCCCCGGCCTGATCCTGAAGCATAACCTGACGGGCATTGAGATTGACGACCGCGCCGGGGCGCTGGCGGCGTTCGCGTTGTCGATGAAGGCCGCATCAAAGCTGGGGCGTCGGCGGTTCCTGCGGATGGAAGCGAAGCCCGAAATCGTCGTTCTGCAAGATGTGCACTTCACATCTGCCGAGATGCAGGACGTGGCCGCTGTGGTGGGCAAGGATCTGTTCACTGATGAATTGCGCGAGACGCTGGGGCAATTCGAGCAGGCCAAGAATTTAGCCCGCCTTATTCACCAAAAGTGTCCTGAAGGGTTGGCGGGAGTGGCGTAAGCCTCTGATCTGAATTAGGAAC
>NZ_ALVC01000122.1:0-3550 GCF_000293195.2 Sphingomonas sp. LH128 | reverse complement strand
CCGCCGGGAATACGGACCATCCCGGCCGGCGCCTCAAGCTGCATACCCGTCATTGCGCTGTGTCCTGCAAACCGATCCACTTTCCCGGACCTTAACCGCTATGTCCACACCGGACAATGCGCCCGAGGTTTCAGTGCTTTGCCGGAGGAGCTGCGCCTTTTGCGAGCATCGCGACGCCGTCCGGCGCGGCGTCGCGATGCCGGTCCGCGCCGAGTTCGGCCAGCTTGTCCCGCATCGCTGGCGGCACCGTCGATCCAACCGATGCCGAGAAAGCAAAGGCCACGGGTGGCACGATTGCCACCCGGTTACCGTCGGCGAAACTGCTTTACTTGCCGGGTGCGAACGTACCGATGTAGAGGCCATCCTTTCCTGCGTATTCCCTGGAGGATCGTCCTTGCAGCGAGAACGCAATATGCTGACCGTCTCGTGCAAGCGTTGACTGATGCGCTTCCGCGCCGCCACGGCTGACATTGGTTAACTGCCGGCGTTTGCCAGTCTGCCAATCCAGAACGTAGAGGTCAAAAGTCTTCCCGCCGTATTTCTGTGCAACAGCTTCGGCATCGGCCACACCTTGCTGCGTCAGGAGGAAAGACAGAAGGTGCGGCCGATGCCCCGATACTCCTCTATAAGGGCTCGATGGGTCCGAAGCACGGTTCGTCTCCTCGAGACCATAGCAGATGGGGTGGATGGCTCCCGCTCACGGCATCGAGGTGCCAAGATGTGATTGCTGTCAGGCGATCACGAGCAAATAGGAGCCACCCACATGGAGATTACCACCATCGGCCTCGATTTGGCCAAGAGCATTTTCCAGGTTCATGCAGTTGATGCTGCGGGCACCGTCGTCGTCCGCAAGGCATTGCGTCGATCGCAGGTGGTGCCGTTCTTCACGAAGTTGCCGCGGTGCCTGGTCGGCATCGAAGCGTGCGGCACCTCTCATCATTGGGCACGCGCTCTGGCAAAACTCGGGCACGAGGTTCGATTGATGCCGCCTGCGTACGTTAAGCCGTATGTGAAGCGCGGCAAGACGGACGCGAATGACGCAGAGGCGATCTGCGAGGCAGTGACGCGCCCAACGATGCGGTTCGTGCCCGCGAAGTCGCCGGAACAGCAGGCGGCGCTGGCGCTGCACCGGACGCGCGACCTGTTGGTCAAGCAGCGTACTCAGCTCGTGAACATGATCCGTGGCCTGCTCGCAGAGTTTGGCATCGAGATCGTACGTGGGCTGCATCACGCGATCGAACTGGCCGCGCGGATCGCCAAGGGCGATGCGCCCGAGGTTCCTGATCTCGCCGTGCGCGTGATCACTGGCTTGGCCGGACAGATCGGCGACGTGCAGGTTCGGCTTGCGGCGTTGGAAAAGGAGTTGCTCACTTGGCACCGGTCCAACGAACTGTCGCAGCGCCTCGGTACGATCCCGGGTGTCGGCTTGATCTCCGCGACTGCGCTTGCCGCGTCGGTAACCGACCCAGGGCGGTTTCGCTCGGGTCGGCAGTTTGCCGCCTCGCTTGGCCTGACACCGCTTCAGAACTCGAGTGGCGGCAAGGAACGGATGGGTCGGATCTCGCGCATGGGCGATCGATACCTGCGGCGCCTGCTGGTTATCGGCATGACCTCACTGGTGCGCCGCGCCCGGGCCAAACCGGACTCGGTCGATCCGCGCATCGCTGCCATGCTGGCGCGCAAACCCGCGCGGGTCGTAACCGTTGCCGCTGCCAATCGCACGGCGAGGGTCGCCTGGGCGATCATGGCGCGTGGCGGCACGTACCGTGCGCCGATCGGCGTGGCAGCATGACGGATTAGCAGCTCGACACCGAGCGGCTTCAGGAGGTTGTGAGAGCGAAGAGAAGTGATGGCGTTACCGGTCGACCGGGAGCCGGGACACCCCGCCGAAAGTCCAAGGCATCATAGCCTGCATAGCAGAGTGGGACCTAGCTCGCGGATACCATCAGGGCCAGCAGTCACGAAACGGCTGCACCAACAGGCCGGACACAAGACTGCACCCGACCAATACGCCAGATCGTCAAATCGCCACTTGCAACGCGGGAGCCATCCACACAGGACATTCGGAAAGGAATGGGTTTCGTTGTGCTGGGCGTCCGTCGGCATCGGGCTGGTCTTGCCGGTCGCGATGTCCAGCTTGTACATGCCGTTGAACGGACGCCCTTTTTCCACGGTGAAGAACAGGATCGACTTGCCCTCGTCGATGAAGTCATAGGTTTCGATGGAACGTCACCTTCGACGCAGGATCGGATTCCGGGTCCGCCAGCAGCAGCGTGCGGTCCGTCAGATAGGCCCATTTGCCGTCATTTATGACCTGCCCCATGAGCATACGGTGCTTGGGTTCCATTTCACCCCAGGCAATGCGATCGCTGCCCGGCTTCGAGCGATCGTAATCCAGCGCCACTTCGCCCACGGCATGCGCTGACAGGGGCTGCGGCGGAAGTGAGGCGTCCGCCGGCATCCAGTAAAGGTAGGTCGTACCGTAGCGCTCCGGCTTGGCGCCGAGCCGTGGCCTCGGCGGTTTCGAGCGATGCCGGTCCGGAAATCAGGTAACTGCCATCGGCGAGGTAGTAGATTCGCGATACGTATCCGCCCGCGCCCCACTTGCATGTCAGGCACTTTACCGTGCGCGTCGCGATGTCCATTTCGTAAGCCGGACCCACGGAACTTTTCCGCTGCCTGGTAGTTCACCCGCTGCGACGCGTCCATTGGTCTCGCGCACGCGGGGAACTTGGACAATGACTAACGCGCATCATGGGCCTCTGGTGTCGCCGATCGGCTCGCCCACGCAGGATTCGGAAGACGGGCTCTCCGACATCGACCTGCTCCATCGGATCAGCGTGGCGCTCATCAACGAGCAGGATCGTTTCGAGCTTTATGGCAAGATCGTCGATGCCGCCGTCACGATCACGGGCTCGCAGTTCGGAACGATGCAGTTGTTGTGCCCGGCCGACGATCCATCGGGCCATGGCGGCGAACTGCAGCTCTTGGCTCAACGCGGCCTGCCGCCCGAGGCAGTCGGGTTCTGGCAGTGGGTGAACCCGGCGGCGTACAGCAGTTGCACCCTGGCGCTCAAATTCGGCCAGCGCGCCATCGTGCCCGACTTCGAGGAATGGGAGGAAATTAGCGGAACGCCCGATCTCCAGGCTTTTCGCGCTGCCGGCATCAGGTCGGCGCAGACTACCCCTCTGCTTTCGCGCAGTGGCAAACTGCTGGGGATGATCTCCACCCACTGGAATGCGCCGCACGAGCCTTCGGAACGCGATCTGCGCATGCTCGACATCGTGGCGCGGCAGGCCGCCGACATTCTGGAGCGCACGCTCGCCGAGGAAGCCCTGCGCCATCTCAACGAGACGCTGGAAATTCGGGTCGAGGAACGGTCCCGCGAACTGATGGCATCGGAGGATCAGGTCCGCCAGTTGCAGAAGATGGAGGCCATTGGGCAACTGACGGGCGGCGTGGCCCACGATTTCAACAATCTGCTGACCATCATCCGTTCATCCGCCGAACTTCTCGCCCGCCGCGAACTCCCGCGCGACAAGCAGAAGAA
>NZ_ALVC01000121.1:0-18497 GCF_000293195.2 Sphingomonas sp. LH128 | reverse complement strand
CCGCCGTTGAAGTAGGCCGTCGTGCTGCCGAGCTTTCCGGCCAGGACCTCGCGCCGCCCGGCTTCGAGTTGGAAGGTCAGCGGACGCCAGTCGGGCGAGATCGTGCCCAGCGAGTAGGAGGCCGTGACCGTCGGAGTGGCGGTCAGCATCTTGCTGGTGCGGCTCGCGACGGTGAGCGCCATCGCGTCGCTGTCGGCGGTTTCGGCATAGCCGTCTTCCTTGAGCCACATCTGCTCCAGCTCGAGCTTGGGCTTGAGGCTGAAGCGGCGTGACATGTCGAAGCGGTACGAGGCACCGGCCAGGCCCGAGAACAGCCAGCCCTTCCAGCTGCCGTCGGCCGAATACGAGAAGTCGGTATCATCGATCGTGCCGGTATAAGTGCGGGTCGAATCGATCGAGATGCGCGAGGCGCCGACGCGCGCCCAGGCAAGCAGCGGGCCGTTCTGGGTCCGCCAGAACAGGCCAAGGTCATGCTGGCCGACGTCGAGCTTTCCGGTTCCTCCGTTGTTCTTCACCGTGCCCTGCATCCAGGCATAGGAGACGCCGAAATTGCCGAGATCGGTATGGCGTTCGACGCCGCCCGACAGGCCCCAGCCATTGGCCTTGTATCCGGCGGTGCCGGTCGCATCCTTGCTGGCGCGCCAGTAGATCGGCTCGAACCAGCCGCCGATGTCGGAAATGTCGAACAAGGAGGTGTCGTCACTGATATGGCGCGCGGCGAGGCGGTCAGCAGTGGTCACCGCCTTGAAAACGCCGCCGGCGTGGTCGGGCAGCAGGCCGCCGATCTGATCGCGCAAGCTCGCCGAATCCTCGACCTGGAGCAGGCTGTCGGTCATGTCGTCGTCGTTCTGCGCGGTCGCGTAGACCGCATCCCAGGCCGAACCTTGCGACTTCGTGAGGCCCAGTTCCTTCGTGGTCTTGCGCGAAAGGGTCAAGTAGACGTTGTCCTCGTCGCTGGTAACCGCGCCATTGTAGATGAAGGGCGTATCGACCGACGAGTTGAGGGCGCCCTCGATCGTCAGATTGTCCGAGGTGAGTACGGTATAAGTGCCCTCGGCGGTCGCCAGGCTGTTCACCGTGGCCGAAACACTGGCGCCGTCCGCCAGCGTGGCGCTGTCGACCTCGATCGTGGAACTCTCGTCCCCATCGACATAGACACCGATCGTGCCGCCCGAACCGACCGTGAGAGTGCCGAAGTTGACCGTGGTGGCCTTGTCGGGGATCAGGGTGCCGCCGTTGACGGTGACCGCGACATTGTCGGCGTTGGCGAACTGGCCCGAGTAGGTGGCGGTGTCGTTGATGGTGACCGTGCCGGTCTCGCCCGCGAAGTCCATCGTGCCCGTGTAGCTCGATTGGCCTGACAGCGTCGCCGTCGCCAGCCCGCTGCCGAAGTAAACGTCGCCCTCGTAGACCGCTTTGCCTGACAGACCCAGAGTATCGTCGCCCGCGCCGAAGTACGTGTCACCCACGATCTGGCCGGTCGAGGCCGAAAGGCTGTCATTGCCCGATCCCAGCAGGATGTTGCCGCTGATCCCGGCGTAGACCGTGGGATCTTCCTCGTCGTTGTCCTCGACATATTCGGCGCTCGTCTCGGCGTCGTCATCATTGAGGTACTGAATGATGGTGACGCCGGCGGTATTGGCGGAAAGATCAAGCGCGGTGCGGGTGTCGGTGCTCGAACCGCCCGCCGTGATGAAGCCGGTGTTCTCGATCGACGTCAGCGTGCCGGACAGGTCCCGGATCGCGGTCGTCGATCCCTCGCCGCTGGAGGTCAGCGAGGCCGAGATCGTGCCGCTGTTGTAGAGCTTGGTCACGGTGCTGCCCTCGTTGATCAGCAGCGCTGTCGCCGACTGATCGTAGGACGTCGCATTGAGCGTACCCGACACCCCGATGCCGTCGGTCAGGGTCACGTTGCCGCCCTGCCCGCCGATCACCAGGCCATAGGCATCGGTGTTGCTGTAGTAGGAATTGGCGGTCACCGAGCCGTCGATGACGATCGAGTACGTGCCCATGTTCCCGGTGACCGCCCCGACGGTGATGTCGCTGCTGCCACCCACCTGCAGCGCCGGACCATTGCCGTAAGTGGTGATGACGCCGGTGCCCTCTTCACTGTCATCGACACCGTCGCCGTCCTCGTCGTCGTTGTCATCGTCGCGGTCGACGGGAGGGGCAGCGACGTAAATGCCGCCATCGACGTTCCCGGTAATCGAGACGGCCGCCGTGCCGGTCCGCAGCGCCGCGCGGGAGAGCACCTCGGTGGTTCCATTGTCGTCGGTATAGGAATAGCCCTTGGTCACCGCGCCCTGGATCGTGACCGTGCCGCTGACGTCGCCCGCCACATTGAGTGCGCTCGCTCCCGAACCAACGACCGAGACCGAGCCCTCGACAGTCAGGTCGCCGTCGATGCCCTGGGTGGAGATGCCAACCGCGTTGTCGCCGATCACCTTGATCGTGCCGGTGTTGGTGATCGAGCCGGTCCAGTCGCCGTCAAGGACGATCCCGCCGGAGTTCTGGCCCTCGACAGTGATCGCGCCCTCATTGAGGATCGTACCCGCCGCATCGCCGGTCACGTGAACGCCGTAGCGGTTGCCGGCCGAGGCGATGTTGTCGGTGACGATGCCGTCCGAATCGGTGTCATCGACGACGAAGTCCTCCAGCACCGTGATCGTGCCGTCCTCGCCGATATCGAGACTCGAAGTCGTCCCGGCATTGATGGTGATGCCCGAGGCATTGCTGGAGCCGCCCATCGCGAGAGTGCCACCCATGGTCACTGTCGAATTGCTATCGAGCGTGATGGCGCTGCCGCTGGCCAGCGTGATCGTGCCATTCTCACCCACCGTGACATTGCCCGCGCTCGAGGTCGAAAGCGCGCTCGTGGTGTCCTTGGTGATCGAGGTGTCGGCCAGCGACGGGGTGGCGGCGAGAGCGAGCGCCAGCGCGCCGAGGCCGGCGGTATTCTTGAGCGAATGCATGTCAGGTGTCCCGAAAGGATGAATATGCGTGATCTGGGTGAGAGGTCGGTTGCGCCTCAGGTAGCGATGCCGATGACCGCCGTGCCGGTGTACCCGGCGGTCAGGCTGCCGCTCAGGGTCGGCGTCTGCTGGGCGATCTGGGCCGAGGTGTTGTCGCCGAACACATTGTCCGACGAGAGCGAGATCGCGTTGTAATTGGCGATGCTGGCGGTGTAGCGGCTGTCGCCGGTGAACACGGCGGTGTTGTTGGCCGCCGGCATGGCCAGCTGCGAGATGAGCGCCGCCGTGCGTCCGGTGCTGGCCGAAGTCAGCCCGCCGGTGAACACCTCGAAATGGATGTGCGGCCAGCGCCCCGAATAGCAGGCGGGGTAAATGGTAGTGAAGGTGACCTTGCCGTCGCTGTCCGTCACCTGCACCCCGCGCAGATAGCTCTCGGTGGTGACCCCGCTGGAATAGAGCGAGTAGAGGCCGGAGGCGTCGCAGTGCCACACGTAGATCGCAGCCCCCTCAATTGGCGCGCAGCCATTGCTGACATCGACGAGTTGCAGCTCGATCTCGAGTTGCACGCCGCCCGCCGTATTGGTCGAGCCGATGAAGCTGGAACGGATGTCCGAGCGCACCACACCGCTTTGGGTGAGCACGTTCGAGGTCGACCCGCTGGCGGTGTTGGTGCCATCGGCCGGGTAAGGGCCGTTGGTCTCGGTGGGATCGGCGATGCAGCTCGCATCCGAGGTGCCGCCCGAAGTGGACGACGAGGACGTACTCGAGGTCGTGGAACTCGAGGTGGAAGATGACGAGGTCGATGAGGAACTCGTCGATCCCGAATTCGAAGAGCCGGAGGAATCGTCCCCGCCGCATGCGCTCAGCGCCGCTGCGGTTCCCGCACTTGCCATGAAGGCCAGTGCACGGCGCCGGGCGAACATCTCGCGCCCTATCGCCTGAAGATCTTCGGCCAGGCCATGGCCGTGCGGCTCCCCGTGCGAAGCGCCCCGCTCCCGAAATCCCATCGCCGTCCTCCTTCGCGCCCGGCATGATGGCCGAACCTCACAGGCGAGGACTGTGCGCCGGGCGTTGCCCGGGGATTTCAGATGGATTGCACGAGAATTGCGATCAGTTTGCCGTTATCAGGTTGTCGGCGTGAGGCTGCCGGTCAGGCGGCCGGACGATCATCCATGACCGCCGGAACGAACAGGTAGCCTTCATTGCGAACCGTGCGGATGATGTCGCTGCCGCCCTCGCCATCGGAGAGCTTGCGCCGAAGACGCGAGAGCTGGACATCGATGGCACGGTCGTAATGATCCGAATCCTCGCCGCGCGACCAGTCCAGGAGCTGATCGCGGGTAAGCACCCGGCGCGGATGCTCGGCAAAGGCGCGCAGCAACCGGAATTCGCCATCGGACAGTGAAATCAGGGCATTGGTCGGATCGAACAGCAGCCGCAGGCCAAGATCCATGCGCCAGCCCGAAAAATGCAGGCAATCGCCCGAATCGACCTCGACCGCGCGGGCCGGGGCCGCCTCCGCCGGACCGGCGGAAGGCGCGGCTGCGGCCCGGCGGCGCAGCACCGTGCGGATGCGCGCCAACAGTTCGCGCGGGTTGCACGGCTTGGCGAGATAATCGTCCGCGCCCATCTCCAGCCCGACGATCCGGTCGACGTCGCTGCCAACCGCGGACAACATGATCACGGGCGGCGCGTCCGGCCCCATCTGGCGCAGGGCGGTCAGCCCATCCTCGCGCGGCATCATGACGTCGAGCACGATCAGGTCGAAGCTCTCTGCCGCCAGCAGCTTGCGCATCTCCAGCGGATCGGCGGCCGTCGTCGTGTCGTAGCCGTGCTTCGCGAGGAAGTCGCCGATCAGCGAGCGAATGCCCTCGTCGTCGTCGACGATGAGAATACGGGTGTGCAGGTCCATTGCATGCGGTTCTAGGATCATTGTGCGCTGATGAATAGTGCGTGTTCCGGGCGGATTTCAGCCGAGGTTACACGTTGCGACAGCCCTGAAATGTGGCTGCAAAGCGATGAAATCCACCCGCAACTTCCGCCCCCGACAAGCTGCGGCATGGACAGTCAAGCTTGCCGCGATACGTATCGGCCAGCCGTGTTCGCGGATCTTAGTGCGCCCCCCGCGCCCTTTCCCGCGACATGCGGCTCCGCTGCGTTCGAGGCCACCGTCCGGGATCCCACCGCCAAGGGGTCCCGCGGTGCCGGGGCCGTCGACCGAGCGGGTTCTGTAGTCGCACCCGTCCCGTTCGCCGGTGGCCCCGGAACTATTCGAAACGAAATTACTCAAAACGCTCTCCACGCGTCGGATAATTTCTTGATTCGGAGTCCGCAAAACGACACAAGTGCGTGGTACTTGCCGCATCGTCAGGTCGCCGAGCGCCCCAAACGTGCTAGCGGCCGAAAAGTTTCCAGCCGGATCCTCCGTTTTTCACGGAGCACGTCCGGCCCGATCCGGGGTGACCGTTCCCGCAAACCGCTTTGGTGGGCTGCGGGAACGCGGAGCGGGGACAGGAGGGACGTGTCCCTCTCTCCTGTCCCCGCTCCGCATATCGTGTCTCGACTCTATTGCTGCGACAATCCTTCATCTCGAATTCGCGCGCCGCGCATGGCAAAGCAAAAGCCATGACCCTTCCCGAGATCCCCCGCCGACTCGGCATGCCGCTGGCCATGCAGATGGTCGCGATCCTGGTATGCGCATTGCTCGCGGCGCAGGCGGTGACCCTGGCGCTCACGGTCATCCGGCCGCCGCGCCCGGCCGAGCGCTGGAATATGGACGAAGTCGCGGGCGCGCTGGGCGGCGGCCCTGCGCCCGAGCGCCTCGAACGCAAGACCATGAGCGGCCCGCCCGATGTCAGCGGGCAGGGCTGGCTGGTCTCCGAATCATCGCGTGACGCGCTTGCCCAACGCATCGGCCGGCCCGCGAACGATGTCGTGCTGGCCTTCTACACACAGCTGCCGGTCGGCGGCGTCGCCGTGCCCAGTGACGGCCGCTCGCCGCTTGCCGTGAAATCGTCCGCTTCCGGCGGCCTGTCCTCGCTGCTCATCGAGCAGGCGCAGGCGCAGGCCATTCCCGGCGGACCGCCCGCCGGAGGCGCCGCCGGCCCTTCCGGTATGCCCGGCGGCGGGTTCCCCGGTGGCCGCATGCCCGGCGGCAACTTCCCTGGCGGCGGGTTTCCCGGCGGCGCGGGTCCGCGCGTTCCCTCGCAGCCCGGCTCGGGAATGCCGCGCCCGGGCCTGCCCGGAGGCTCTATCGGCGGAGGAACTGGCGGCAGCGGCGCCACACGGCCGGGTGCAGGCGGAGGCGGTGGTCCAGGAAACGGTGCCGGAGACGGCGGCCGGCCCGTCGGCAACCCCGGCGCGATACGCGGACCAGGCCCCCTCGCCCAGCCCGGGCTGACGCCGGGCATCGGCTCGGCTCCGCCCAGCCCCATCATCGCCATCGCCCCGCCCGTCGCCCAGCCGGGCCCGGTCACCGAGCCGGTCGAGGAGACCCAGCCCCTGTCGATGCGCCTTGCCGCCCGGCCAGCTGTCAGCCCCGCCGCCATCACATCGACTGCCGCGCAGGCCGATCAGCCGCAGCCTGCTGCCCGTCCCGCTGTGGCTACCATGCCTGACACCCCGCGCAGCGCACAGGCGGTTCCGGCCCTGCAGCCCATCCCCTTCCGCCGCGTGACGAGTTCGTTGTTCGACCTCGCCTCGCCGCCGTTCATCGAGGGCGACTTCGTCGCGGCATCCCGCCAATCTGACGGCACCTGGCTGGCGGTGGCACCGCGCGCAGAGCCGTTCCCCAATGCCTGGCAAACCCGGGTGATGCTGTGGTTCGCGCTCTCGCTGGCGATCGTCAGCCCGCTCGCCTGGCTGTTCGTACGGCGCATCGTCGTTCCGCTGCGCGATTTCGCGAAGGCCGCCGAGCAGCTCGGCCGCGATCCTTCGGCGACGATCCTGCCGCTATCCGGTCCGGCGGAGATCGGCCGCGCCGCCAACGCCTTCAACCAGATGCGCCACCGTCTGCGCGCCTTCGTGGACGATCGCACCGCAATGGTCGGCGCCATCAGCCACGACTTGCGCACCCCGCTCACCCGGCTGCGCTTCCGCATCGAGGACGTGCCCGACGAGCAGCGCGAGGGCCTTCTGAAAGAAGTGACTGAAATGGAAGCGATGATCAGCCAGGTCATTGCCTTCATTCGTGACGCCTCAACGCCCGGCCCGCGCCAGCGGCTCGACTTCGCTGAGCTGATCGCGGGCAGCGTCGCCGACTGGCAGCTCGTCGGCGCCAAGGTAGAGATCGAGCGCAACGCGCACATCCCGGTCGAGGTCGATCCGGTCGGCATCCGCCGCCTGCTCGGCAATCTGCTGGAGAACGCGGTCAAGTACGGCGACAGCGCCCGCGTGCGCGTCTCGCTGAGCGGCAACGAGGCTGTCGCCGAGATCGTCGATGCCGGACCGGGCATTCCCGAGGATGAGTTCGACCGGGCCTTCGAGCCGTTCTACCGCAGCGATGCGGCGCGCAAGTCGGGCCGCAACGGCAGCGGCCTCGGCCTTGCGGTCTGCCGCTCGATCGCACGGGCGCACGGCGGGGATGTGTCCTTCGCGCATGGGCAGGATGGCTTCGTAGCCCGCGTGAGCGTGCCCGCCGCGTTTGTTTCGACCCTGCGCAAAGCCGCCTGAGCGGAGCGTCGCCACCATGCGCAGGCATTGTTTCGCCCTGGGTGCTACGCTGGCCCTTTCGCTGCCCCTGCAGCCTGCCGCCGCGCAGGATGTGAGCGATGCGCCTGCGGTTGAACAATCGAGCGACGGCGCCGACGCAAGCGCGACGCAAGTGGCTCCGGTACGATGGACGGCGACGGCATCCGGCGGCATCAGCGCGCGCGACGACGGGCCCGACGGCAGCTGGCAATCGCTCAGCCTGACGCGGATTGTTGGCCGCGGCTACGTGCGCGCCAGCACGATGCGCTACCACGGCACCCTGCAACAATCAGACGCCGCGTTACCCTCGGATTATTACGTCGGAACGCTGGGAGCCGGCGGCAACTTCGACAACTGGGTGGTTGACGGATGGGTCAGCTACGGCAGACAGGACTACGGCAGGATCAGCACCTCGCTCGGCAGTCGCGCCAGTACCGGCGCCAAGGGCAGCGACTATTACGCGATCGGGGGCGATTTCGGCAAGGTGCTGCCGCTGGGGTCGCGGTTTTTCCTCACACCGCTTGTCGCCGCCTCGTTCGCCGATGGAAAGCTGCTGCGCCCCGCGCCCGATGGACTGGGCCTGCGCGACCAGGAAACCGACGAGCCGACGTGGTCGGCCAATGCCACGATGCGCGTCGATTATGCATTCGGCAGCACCCGCGAACATTACGCCGGGCTGTCGTTTTCAAGGAACTGGACCAGCAATGGCCTCTCGGCACTGCGGGTTCGCCCTAATCCCGATCCCGACGCGCAACTGCCGTTCCGCCTCGACAGCAAGCACTACGCCGACAGCTGGTTCGAAGCTGGGGCAACCACCAACATGAAGCTGGGGCAAGGCCTCTATCTCGATCTGTTCGCCACGCGCAGCTTCGGGGTCAAGGCCGGGAATGTGACCTCAGCCGGTGCGACATTGCGTCGTTCATTCTAGTATCCGTTCGAAGGCGCAATAACCGGCTGCAGATTAGCGTCTGATCCACTATTTTGCGCTAGCTCCGCCATTGCAATCGGATTGAAACGGACAGACGGCAGAGCGCGCGAGATGATGACAGAACAAATTTCGAAGTCGGCAGGCTCGAGCGTGCTCGTGACCGGCGCGGCCGGCTTTATCGGCGCCGCCGTTGCCGAGGCGCTGATGAGCCGGGGCCAACCCGTCATCGGCATCGACAACCTCAACGACTATTACCCGGTCTCGCTGAAACGGGCACGCCTGGACAAGCTTGCCGCAAACCACGGCAACCTGTTCCATTTTCGCGAACTCGATTTCGCCGACATGGCCCCGCTCACCGAGGCCTTGGCACCGTTCACGTTCGACACCATCGTCCATCTCGGCGCGCAGGCCGGCGTGCGCTATTCGCTGGAGAACCCGCAAGCCTACGTCGCGTCCAACCTGGCCGGCCACGTCAACATGCTGGAAATCGGCCGCGCCCGGCAGGTAGGCCACATGGTCTACGCCAGTTCGAGTTCGGTCTATGGCGGCAATACGAAGCTGCCCTTCGCGGTGGACGATCGCGCCGATCATCCCGTCTCGCTCTACGCGGCCACCAAGAAAGCCGACGAGCTGATGAGCGAGACTTACGCCCATCTCTACCGGCTGCCGCTTACCGGCCTCAGGTTCTTCACCGTCTATGGCCCTTGGGGCCGTCCGGACATGGCGATGTGGAAATTTGCCGAGCGGATTCTCACCGAGCGCCCGATCGATGTATACAACCATGGCGAGATGAGCCGGGATTTCACGTATATCGACGACATCGTTGGAGGCGTTCTCGCCTGCCTCGATCGACCGCCCATCGACGACGGCGCGGAAAAGGCGGGAGGCAGCGTCAAGCCGCACGCGCTCTACAACATCGGCAACAACAAGTCTGAGCACCTGCTGCGCTTAATCGACGTGCTTGAGGACGCTTGTGGCCGCAAGGCGCAGCGCAATCTCCTGCCGATGCAGCCGGGTGATGTGCCCGCCACTTACGCGGACATCACCGCGCTGACGCACGATACAGGGTACATCCCGAGCACCCGGATCGAGATCGGCGTGCCGCGTTTCGTCGATTGGTTCAGGGGTTATACGGGCCTGTAAAAATTATCCTTGCACCGACACAGGGATAGCAAAGCAACGGATCAAAATATCAACGCGGCGCCTATGCCCACCAGCATCCAGAGCGCTGCATTGAAGGCGAGTATCGTCTTCAGATCGAAGGGCGGAACTTCAATGTCGGTATTGTACGTATTGATCATGGCAGACCTGTTGTTCAGCGTCGCATGTGCAACCTCTCCAAATTGGAACCCCTGCAGACCAGTGAGGTTCCTGAGATTCACTCTCGGGTTCATTTCCCGGCTCCATCGCACCGAGCACGCGAACCGGCCACAATGCCGCCGCGATAGCCCAGCCGCTCACGCGCGCCTACGTTCCACCGCCGCTTGCATTGCCGCCCCGCGGTTCAGGCCTCTCCCGCCCGGATCATCGCGAAGCCATGGAGCAGATGATCGAGCTGGCCGTCCGGAACCGGTGGGAACGCCAGTGCCGCGCCGCCTTCCCTGATCGCACCGATCCGGCCCGCGACGTCCTCCAGGCTCCATTCCGGCCTATAGACGCCGGCGTTCTCGGCAACCCGGGCACGCGCCAGACGGCCGCCCATGGCGACGTACATCTCGCCGCTCGCCTCGCATTGCTCATGGCACAGGTAAGCGACCATCGGCGCGACCATTTCGGGCTCCATCGGCGGAAACCTGCTGGTATCAATCCCTTCCGACATGCGCGTTACGGCGGCAGGGACAATGAGGTTGGAGCGTACATTGCAGTGCTGCCCCTCGATCGCGGCCGTATTTGACAGGCCCATGAACGCTGCCTTGCACAGCGAGTAGGTGACGTTGTCGGCCTTGCCATAGAGCCCGTTGATCGAACCGGTGAGGACGATCCGGCCATAGCCTTGTGCCATCATGCGCGGGAAGGCCTCGCGCACAACGTGATAGGCGCCTTTGAGATGTACATCGAGCACCGCGCTGAAATCCTCGTAGGCGAGGCTCGAAAGAGAGCCGCGGCGTACGTTGCCCGCCGAGTGGATCAGGATGTCGATCCGCCCGAAGGCATCCAACGCGGTATCGATGATCGCCTTGCCCCCTTCACGCGTCGCGACGCTGTCGAGGCTGGCCACGGCTTCTCCGCCAGCCGCGCGGATTTCCGCGACGAGCGCCTCCGCAGGCCCTTCCCCGGTGGCGTCGCCTGCCATCGAGACTCCCGTATCGTTGACGACGACCTTGCATCCCCGGCTCGCCAGCAGCAGTGCATGAGCGCGGCCGAGACCCCGGCCACCTACGGTTATCACTGCGACGCGATCGTCGAAACGCAATTCGGCCATGGCCTGTCCTCTCCTCAATTGCGCCAAGCTTACCGGCGCGCTGCCGTCAGGCAACGACTCCGGCACCGCGCAGCATCGCGATCCGCTCGGGCGATAGATCGAGGACGTCGGACAGGATCGCATCGGTGTGCTGGCCCAGCACCGGCGGCGCCTCGGGAACCGGCTGCTCGGCGTCGGTGAACCGGATCGGTCGATTGACGATCGGGATCCGGCCCAGCGCCGCATGCTCGGTCTCGACGACCATGCCGCGCGCCCGGGCCTGGGGCTGCGCCAGCGCCTCGGTCACGCCCAGAATCGGCGCGTGCGGCACCTCGTGCGCGGTGAAGATCGCCCCCAGTTCATCGACGGAGTGGCACGACGTGAAATCCGCGACGATCGCGTTGACCTCCTCGCGGGAGTCGCGGCGCTTTTCCAGCGTGTCATAGCGCGGGTCCTCGGCCAGTTCCTCGCGTCCGATCGCGCGGCAGATGCGTGCCCAGAAGCCGGGCGTCAGGCAGGCAACGACGATCGAGCCTTCGCGAGCCGGGAATATGCCGTAAGGCACGAGGTTGGGATGCTGCGAGCCGACCCGTTGCGGATCGCTGCCGGTGAAGAAGGCGAGCTGCGCGATGTAGCCGAGCATGCCCATCAGGCCGTCCATCAGGCTGACGTCGATATGGCGCCCCAACCCCGTCCGCTCGCGTTCATAAAGAGCGGAGATAATGCCGATCGGGCCGTTGATCCCGCCCACCAGATCGCCCAGCGGAATGCCCAGCTTCGTCGGCAGGCCGCCTGCCTCGCCGTTCATCGACAGCGCGCCGGACATCGCCTGCAGGACGATATCGAAGCTGGGCCGGTCCCGCAGCGGCCCGGTTTGACCATAGCCCGAGATCGAGCAGTAAATCAGGCGCGGATTGATGGCGTGCAGTTCCTCCCACCCGAGCCCGAGCCGCTCCATCACGCCCGGCCGGTAGTTCTCCACCAGCACGTCGCAGCGCATGGCGAGGTCCTTGACCAGGGCCAGGCCCTCCTCGGTCTTGAGATCGACCACGATCGATTTCTTGCCGCGATTGACCGCGAGGTAATAATGGCTCTCGTCCTCGCGCATCGGCGGAAAGGTCCGGGTCTCGTCGCCGGTTCCGGGCGGCTCGATCTTGAACACTTCGGCGCCGAGGTCGGCCAGCGCGAGGCTCGCCGCGGGACCGGCCAGGACACGGGTGAAGTCGATCACCCGCACGCCCGCCAGCGGACCGGGCCAGGAAGGGCCTGCGTCCGCGCTCACGTCAGGTTTTCCCGGAAGAAGCGCACGATCGCCTCTACCGCATCACGCCCCTCGGGCAGATCGAGCTGGTAGTGGTAGCAGTGCCCCATGCCCTCGCCGACGATCAGGCTCGAGCGCACGCCGGCCTTGAGCAGCTGCGAATGCGTGAAGATGGCGGGGCTGAGGTCCATTGCCCGGGTGCCGGTGATGATCAGTGCCGGCGGGAAGTGCGCCAGGATAGCGGGATGCCAGCCCGGCCAGGCGCTCGGATCACGCGCATCGCAGCCCGCGAAGTAACCATGGGTGATGTCCGCGGGCGCGCTTCCGTCGGCCGGAGGCGGCGGAAACGAGGCATCGGTATAACCGGTGACGTAAGCCGATTCCCCGGTGCCGAAGGGAACCCCGCCTGCCCCAAACACCCCGATCGCGCCGACCTGCGGCAGGTCGTGGGCGACAAGCCAGGCAGCGGCCTGCGCGGTGAGCGCCCCGCCTGCCGATCCGCCGTAGATGCCGATGCGGCCCGGGGCATAGTCCTCCAGCAGCGCCCCGTAGACCGCGGCGACATCCTCGACGCCCGCCGGATGGCGATATTCGGGCGCCATGCGATAATTGACGCTGATGACACGGATGCGGCCGAGCGAGGCAATCGGGATGGCCTCGACAAGCGCGACCCCGTCCCAGCCGACGCAGAAGGCGCCGCCGTGAAGGTTGATGAGAACGCGGTGCGGGTCGTGTCCGCCCTCGGCGGGCGTCACGTCGAGCACTTCCACGCCGCCTATCACCGAGCGCACGATGCTGACCGGGAACGCAGCGCGAAGTCGTTCGATCTGCGGCGCCATATAGGCGTTGATCTGCGCGCGCCGGGCCGCGATGTCACCATCCTCCCCGGCGGCGTCGAAGGCAGGCATCTCCGCCCGCAGCCGCTGCATCGCCGCCGCCTGCGCGCTGACGAGATCGGAGACCGGCAGGGTAAAGGCCGGCACCTCGACGCTGCCGTCGGGAAGAAACGCCGGCATCGCGCGCGTCGTGGTATCCATGGCCTCTCCAGTTCCGCCGGCGTTTCGCCTTCGCGGGATGTCCGCCGCCGAGACTAGGCCCGGCGGCGGACAAGATCACCCCTGCATCACGCCTTGGAGGGCAATTCCGCCACGGCGGTGCCGAAGGCCGACAGTTCGCCGCGGTGGGTCGTCGCCTTCTGCGCCACCTCGACGTACTTCCTGCCGTTCTCCTCGAACTTGCGGGTCACTTCGCCGGTGATGACCATCGCGTCGCCGTCCGGGTTGTGGCGGCGGATCTGGCAGCTCGACTTGTGCAGGAAGCCGTCGTCGCCGATCCAGTCGGTCATGTGGTGGGTCAGCCACGAGCAGCGCTCCGGGCCGTAGTCGTAGGCGCCCGGCGCCCCGACCTCGAGCGCGAAGGCTTCGTCCCAGTGCACGCGCTCGGGGCAGTCGGGCACGTTGAAGCGGTTGCGGATGCCGAGGCCCGGGTGCGCCTTCTGCATCTTGTAAGCCAGCTTGTTGGCGCGGATGTAGAGGCCGCCCCAGCCCTGCGCATAGCAGATGAAGCCGGTGACGGTCATCGGGCCCTTCATCATCGGCGGCAGCTTGTCGCCGACATTCACGTCCTCGAAATAGCGGGGCACCGCGCCGCGCTGCTCTTCCTGGTCGTAGATCTCGTAGAACTCGTCGAGCTGTTCCTGGGTGAAGGGCTCCACGCGGCCGCGCGCCTCGGTGTACTTGGTGCCGCGCTCGCGCGCCTCGTCACGGTCGGTGCGGAACACCCAGCTGTCCGCGCCCGCGACGTGGTCGCCGTGCTGGTTGTAGAAGTCGACGTGGTAGATCTGCTGGAACGAGCGGCCCGCGAACTTGGTCTGGTGCTCGACCAGATCCTTCAGGTACGCCTCGACCCTGATGGTGTCGTTGCGCAGCACCGGCTTGTACCAGGTCCAGTCGGCCCCCGCCCACATCGCGTGGACACCCGAGAGACCACCGCAATAGCCCGAGATGATACGGCTGGTGGTGAAGAGAAACGAAGGCAGCGCGACGAGCGAGCCGTACTTGGTCTTCGCGGCGTATTCCGGGTCGCACCACAACGGATTGTCGTCGCCGATGCCGTGAGCATAGTGGCGGATGGCGTCGCGGGTGGCCTCGTAGTTCCATGGCTCGACGGTGTTCTCGATTTTTACGCCGATGCGCTGGCGCAGGTCGTCGAGCCCCTCCTCGGTGATCTTGGGGAACTTGTTCTTCGGTTCTGCTGTGGTGGCCATTTCTCTGCTCTCCTGGATGTCTCAGCCGACCGCTTCGGCGTCTTTCGCGGCTTCACGGTCGCGCAGCATCTTGCGGTGGACCTTGCCTGCGGGGTTCTTGGGAAGCTCGTCGACGAACTCGACGAGACGCGGAAATTCATGCTGGGCGAGGCGTTCGCGGGTGAAGTCCTGAAGCTCGCGCACAAAGGCGTCGTCGGCGGCGCGGTTCGAGACGACGAAGGCCTTCACCACCTGCCCGCGCTGCTCGTCGGGCACGCCGATCACGCCGCATTCGAGGACGTCGTCGTGGCGCAGCATGGTGTTCTCGATCTCGACTGCGCTCATCGTCCAGCCGGCCGAAATGATGACGTCGTCGGCGCGGCCGCAATGGTAGAAATAGCCGTCCGCGTCGGTCTTCGCGCGGTCCTTGGTGGTCATCCAGGTGCCAGCTCGCCACAGCATCAGCTCGCCGATCTCACCGGGATCGCAGACCGAGCCGTCCGGGCGCTGGACTTCCAGCCGCTGCCCCGGCACCGCCTTGCCGAGCGCGCCGGGCTTGACCGGGAAGTCTTCCGCGCCGGGGTAGTTCACCAGCACCACGCCGATCTCGGTGGTGCCGTACATCGAGCAGGCCGGTACCTTGAACCACTGGTCGATCCACTCCAGCGTCGCCGGATCGATCGGCTCTCCGGTGAACGACAGCTTGTCGAAGCGGAACGTGAAGTCCGCCGCCCGGCCGCTGTTCTTCATCATGCGGTAGTGCGTCGCGGCCGCCGACATGTTGGTGATACCAAAGTCGTCCAGTGCTCGCATCAGCCGCACCGGGTCGAAGCGGCCGGCGAACGTCCCCGTCGTCACCCCCAGCGCCAGCGGGGCGAGTGTTCCGTGCCACAGGCCATGCCCCCAAGCCGGGCTCGAGGGACAGAAGAATGCGTCCCCGGGCCGGATGCCGGTGCCGTAGAGCGCGGCGAACATCAGCGTCACCAGCGTGCGGTGCGAGTGCTTCACCGCCTCGGGCAATTCGCGCGTCGTACCGCTGGTGTACTGGAACACGGCCATGTCATTGGCGCGTGTTCTGGGCTCGTAGCTGGTTGGAAGATCCCCAAGCGAGGCGAGAAAAGCCTCGTCCGCCACGATCACCTTTGGCTTGCCGTCTACCGCGACCGAGCGTGCAAGCTCCGCTTTTTCGGCATTCGTGACCAGAATCTCGGGCTCGCAGTCGCCGATGCGCAAACGCAGCGCGTCGGGCCCGAACAGGGTGAACAGCGGAACCGAGATCGCCCCGGTCTGCATCGCCCCGAACAGGCACACGTAGAAGGGGAGCGAGGGCTCGAGCATGAAGGCGATCCGCTCACCGGGCCGCACGCCTCGCGCATCGAGCCAGTGCGCGAACTGCGCCGCGCCCTTCGCAATCTTGTCGAAGCTCAGGACTTCGTCCGCGCCATCGGCATGGGCGATCCGCACCGCGTCGCGCTCCGAACCGTCGGCATGGCGGGTCACGCATTCATGCGCGATGTTGAAGTACTCTCGGTCGCCGTCGAACAACTCCCACAGCGCCGCCGACGATGCATGGGCCTGTGCATCAGCATAGCGCGTGTAGTCGGTCAGCCCTGAAATCATTTTGGCCATCAACCGTCCTGTCCCCTGGCTCATTTCCGCCGGGTCGAATCGCCGCGACGAAGGTTGTCCTTGTGTTCAGCACTGCTGCCACAACGGCCTTGTTTTTGTAAATATTGAATGTTATTCTATATATTGAATGAAAAGCGGTATTGATACAGCTAAGACCAGCAAGGCCCCAGCCATCGCCCGGGCGGCAGCGGTGCTGCGCCTGCTGGGCAAGCATGGTGCGCCTCTCGGCGTTCAGGCGATCGCCCGTGAACTCGGCCTCGTACCCAGCACGTGTCTGTATGTGCTGCGCGCCCTGGTGACAGAGGATCTGGTGGCCTTCGATGCCGACACCAAACGCTATTCTCTCGATGCCGGCGTGCTGACACTGGCTCGTGCCTGGTTGCGCAAGGATCAGTTCAACGACCTTGCCCAGCCCGCTCTGGACCGCATCGCCCGCGAGTTCGGTACGACAGCCATGGGGGTCCAGGTCTTCGGCCTGGACCACATCATCGTCACAGCGATGTCGCAATCGGGCCAGAACTTCCAGCTCTCGACGCAAGTCGGCAGCCGTTTCCCGGCGTTGGTGTCAGCAACCGGACGATGCATCGCCGCTTTCGGAGGGTACCCGCAAAGCGAACTGAAACCGCGATTTGATCAGCTGCGCTGGGACGAGCCACCAAGCTGGGAAGACTGGCTTGCGCAGGTAGACGACGCGCGCGTTTCAGGTGTCGCGGTGGATGCAGGGCACTACCTGTCAGGGGTGACGGTGGTAGCCGCGCCTGTATGGAAGGGGGGCAGACCCAGCCATGCGCTTGTGGCGATAGGGATCGGCGCAGCCTTACGCAACGAACTGCCGCGGCTGAAGGAGGTCCTCAAGGCTGCGGCCAGCGCGCTCAGCGGGCAGATCGCAGCCTAAGCAGCAGCAGCCTAGTCAGCAATTGAGCCAGCCGGCCCGCGTGTTGTCACCGCTGACCTCGCGAATCGGCAGGGATCGGTGGTGACCTTGGCCCTCGACAGATATCGGCTGCCTCCGACTTGCGAAAACGCACAGGGCGCACTCGACCACAAAGGGTTCACGTAAGAAATCACGAAGGGACATCTGTACCTTGACGCCTGGAGCGACAGATGTTCGAACCTGCTCGTGACTGACGATTCCCCCAATTCCGCCGCCAAGTCCCCTCCGCCAATAACCAGGGCAGAGGCCCGCGCGGATGAAGCGGCGGCTATCCGCCGCCGCTGGATTACGCTGGGCGAAGTACTTACGGTGATCGCGGTCACCATCTCCGGCTTGACCTTGTGGAACAGCTGGAGCCAGCGCAGCGAGACTGAAGCCGGAAAGAACGCCGATGCCCGGCGCGCTTCCACCAAGGCGGCGATTCTCACTCTTGTGGCAGCCCGGACGAATGAGGACGAACTGGTCCTGAAGCCCGCATCGCCCGAGCAATCGGTTCAGAGCCAGAGTATCGCCTTTCCCAGCGCACTCGCTCTTGCTGCCGCGGAAACCACGGGAGAACCTAGGATTGAGGCGCGATGGTTTGAAAACGCGCTCAAGAAGGCCCGCAGCCGAGCCAGACTGCCTGACAGCAGCCGCGGTGACGAGAAGCTGCCAGTCCTCGTCACTACCCGTTTCCTGGCTGACGGCAAACTCCGTGAGGAGTTGGCGATCTACGACATCGGTTACAGCATCGCGGGTCGCTGGCTGGGCGGCCACAGCATCACGCTGCGCGGCGTCTCACTGGTGGCCCGCACCCGCAAGTCTGCAGGAAAGAGCCTGCTCGATGCACGCTGGAAAGCGGTTCTGGCACAAGCAGCAATTTGAAACACAGGGATTTTTCCGACCTTGCACTCGTTGCCAGCGCATGAGGTGCCTGCGGCGCGGCGCTGTGGGGGGTATATCCGTTTCTGATGCATGCCTGACAGCTCGCGTAATGAGGCTGCCAATCATCGCGCGTTGGCAGTCCAGTCCTCCCGTCTTGCGACTGTCGCATTCCACCGGCATTGCGAGGACATAAGCACGGGTTGCCGCGCGTGAGGCTCTCGTCTGCGCATATTCGCTGGAAATGCGCGGAGCTTTCGCGTCTGGAGCGCCCGCTCACACCGAGCTTCAGGAGACGGTTTCCCAATGTTGCGCAAACTGGCCCGGCTTTGGGCGTTATTCCTTCTCGTCCTGATCGCCTCGCAGGCCCAGGCGCAGCTGCTGCCGACGCCCAAGGCCGAGGAATCCAAGACGACAGGGACGGACACGGCCACAGCCACTCCGGCACCCGCCGCCGCGCCCCCGACCGATCCGTTAGGGCGCGAGACGCCGCGCGATGCCGTGTCGGGACTGCTCGCGGCGTTGGCAGAGCGGGACTATCCTTTGGCCGCCAACTATTTCGAGGCCCGCTCCAACG
>NZ_ALVC01000120.1:0-13552 GCF_000293195.2 Sphingomonas sp. LH128 | reverse complement strand
ACCATCGGCGGGCGGTTGCTGGTGGCACAGGATCTCGTCGCGGACCGAGAGACGGCGGGGCTGGAGCGGGCGATCGGGCTGCTCGAGGGAGTGACGGCCCAGGCGCCCGGGTTCGCGCCGGGCCATGCCGGCCTTGCCGAAGCGCTGATTCTCTCGCGCGAGTTCGGCGGCAGGAACGACGCCGATGCATTTCGGCAGGCGCGGGAAGCGGCATCGGCGGCGGTGCGGCTCGATCCCGACCTCGCTTCGGGCCATCGCCTGCTGGGCTTCATCGCCTATTGGCGAGACCACGATTTCGCGCAGGCGCAGAGGCGTTTCGCCCGCGCGCTCGCACTCGATCCAGACGATGTGCTGTCGCACTTCTGGTACGGCAATATCCTCAGCGACCATGGCGATCATGGAGCGGCGCTGGCGCAACTGGAGCGCGCGGCGGTACTGGAGCCCGGCTCCCTGCCGATCCGTACCGACCTGGCCTGGGCGCGGTGGTCGGCGGGACAGGACGCGATCGGTGTCGCGACGCTGAAAGACATCGCTGCGTCTCATCCCGAGTTTCCGGTCGCGCAGGACTGCCTGGCGGTGATCGCGCTAGTCGATGGCGACCACGCGGGTTACGTCCGCCACTTCACCCGGTTCGCCCGTTCGCGTGCGGATGCGCGGTTGCTGGCGAAGGCTGGCGAGTTGACCCATGCGGGGCAGGGACGGCTGCTTGACGTGGTCTACGAACAGGCGCTGGCGGATGTAGCGGATGGATCGCGCAGCCGGGCGTGGCCGGTGCTCGTCGCGTCGCTGCGGGGAGAGCGGGCATCGGTGGTCAGCCTCCTGCAGGCGGCCGATCGGGCGAACGAGGCCTGGGGCGACGCGGCGTTGATCCCGCGGATTCGCGCCGCATGGAAAGGCGATCCCGAAGTTGCCGCGATGATCGACCGGCGCGTGAGCGCGAACGCGGTGCGGCTAGCTTCCCGTTGAGGGGACCTGCCCACCGAGGGCCTGATAGACCTGCACTTGCGCGACCAGCCGGTTGTAGCGGTTCTGGATGAGGCTGCTACGCGCGCTGCGGGCACGCTCCTGCGCGTCGAGCCAGGAGCGCAGGGGGATGAGCCCTGCGCGGTACTGCCGCTCGTACAGGGCCTCGGCGTCGACGGCGGCATCGAAGTTCTGCGCCGCGAACTGAGCCTGCCGGATGTACTGGTCGCGCGCCGAGAGCGAGACCTGCGTGTCGCGCAGGGCATCGTAGAACGTCTGGCGGAAGTCCTGCACGGCGATGTCGTAGTCGGCACGCGCGACGCCGGTGGCGAGGCGCACCTTGGCCGGGTTCAGCTCCGCCAGCGATAGCGCGCCGCCGAGGCTCGCGACCGGGTTGGTGAAGAACTTGAGCAGCGAGGAACTGGCCGTGCCGAGCGCGCCGGTCAGGCTGAAGCTGGGGTAATAGCTCGCGACCGTTGCGTCACTCGTCGCCAGCGTGGAGCGCAGGCGCAGTTCGGCGGCGGCAAGGTCCGGGCGGTTGGCGAGCAGGGAAGCAGGGACGCCTGCAGCGACGGCGGGGAGGTCGGCCTGGGGTAGCGCCTGAGGTTCCTGTCCATCGTAATCCTGCCGGGCGAGCAGGGCGGCGATCGTCTTGAGCGCTTCGACGCGGGCCTGCACCAGCTGCGTTTGCGAGGACTCCTGCGACGCGACGGTCTGCTGCGCGTCGCGCAGTTCGAGGCGGGAGACGGCGCCCGCATCGTATTGTCGCTGCACCAGTTCCAGCGCCCGGCGTACATAGGCAAGGCTCTGTTCACCCAGCGCGATCTGCTCGTTGGCATAGGCGAGCTGCCACCATGCCTGAACCGTGGTGCTGACGAGTGCGAGGCGGGTTTCGGCAAGGTCCTGCGCGGTGGCCTGCGCTTCCCAGCGGGCAGCGTCGGCCTGCGCATCGAGGCGGCCGAACAGGTCGATCTCCCACGACGCGCCGAGCGAGGCGGAACTGCTCTTGCTCCACGCCGAGCCGCCTTCCAGCGCCTTGGACGCGTCGGATGAGGCATTGGCCGACAGGCTTGGCAACAATGCCTGCCGTGCGAGGTCCGACGATAGCTTCGCGCGCTTGAGGCGTAGCCCGGCGGCGGCGAGGTCGGCATTGTCGGCAAGGACCCGGTCGACAAGGGCGGTCAACGCGGCATCGTCGAACTCGTTCCACCACGGTGCGCCGACCTTCTGCGGCGCGCCAAGCACGCCCGCATCCCAGTTCGCGGCGACCGGCACGGCGGGCGCGGCATAGTGCGAGCGGACCACGCCGCCGCAGCCTGCGGTCAGCGGCAACAGGGCCAGCGCGGCAAGGAGGTGAGGGCGCATCGTCGTCAGTCTCTCGAAAGGGCGTCGACCGGGTCGAGCCGGGCCGCTCGGCGCGCGGGCAGGAAGCCGAACACGACGCCGATGAGGGTGGAACAGGCGAAGGCGGCGACGATCGACGTGGTCGAATAGGCCATCGCAAAGTCGGAGGCGAAGTAGGAGAACACCACGCCCAGCGCCAGCGACAGGCCGACGCCGATCACGCCGCCAATCAGGCAGACGAGGATCGCCTCGATCAGGAACTGCTGGAGGATGTCGGACTGGCGCGCGCCCACCGCCATGCGCACGCCGATTTCGGCGGTGCGTTCGGTGACAGAGACCAGCATGATGTTCATCACCCCGATGCCGCCGACGACCAGCGAGATCACCGCGATCGCGGCGACGAGGAGGGTCATCGTCTGCGTGGCGCTGGTGATCGTGGCGCGGATGTCGTCGGAGTTGCTGATGAAGAAATCGACGGTGCCGTGCCGCTGGGTCAGCAACTGCGTCACGGCATCTTGCGCCGCCGAGGTCGAGACATTGTCGCTGATGCGCACGGTGATGCTGGAGACGTAGCTCTGGCCCAGCATCCGGCTCATCGCGGTGGTGTAGGGGACATAGGCGGTCAGGCTGTCGCTGCCGCCGAAGCCCTGCTGCTGGGTGCCGACGATCCCGACGATACGCACGGGAACCTTGCCGAGCAGCACGACCTTGCCGAGCGGGTCCTCGCCATCGGGGAACAGGGTCTTCTGCGTGTTCTCGTCGATCACCGCGTCCTGCGCCAGTTCGCGCACCGCCTGCGTATCGAACAGGCTGCCGGAATTGAGCGTCAGGCCGCGCACGCGGAAGTAGTCGGCGCCGACGCCGCTGACTTGCGCGGTGGCTGCGACGTTGCGGTAGCGTGCGGTCACGCTGGTGGAGACGCTGGGCGTCACGCTGTCGATGTAGGAGAGCTGGCCGAGCGCCTCCGCGTCGCTGTCCTTGAGCGTCTGGATCTTGCCCGATCGCATGTCGCCGAAGCTCTTGCCGGGGTAGACGGTGAGCGTGCTGGTCCCGAGCCCGGATATGTCGGAGAGGATCTTGGCCTGCGACCCGTTGCCCAGCGCCACCACCGAGACCACCGAGGCGATGCCGATGATGATGCCCAGCATCGTCAGGAAGGTGCGCAGCTTGTGCGCCGACATGGCGAGCACGGCCATGCGGAACGCCTCGCGGAAGCGGTCGGCAAGCTGGCCGAAGCCGCTGGCGCCGGTCGGCGGTGGGGCGAGGGCAGGCGCGGTCTTGGGTTCGGAGGTGCGGCGATCGTCGATGATTGCGCCGTCGCGGATTTCGATGATGCGCTCGGCGTGCTCCGCGACGTGCATGTCGTGCGTGACGATGATGACCGTGTGGCCTTCGGCGTGAAGTTCGCCGAGGATCGCCATGACTTCGACGCCGCTGGCGGAATCGAGCGCGCCGGTGGGTTCGTCGGCGAAGATCACCTCGCCGCCGTTCATCAGCGCGCGCGCGATCGAGACGCGCTGCTGCTGGCCGCCCGAAAGCTGGCCCGGCCGGTGCCCGGTCCGCTCGCCGAGGCCGAGACGGGACAGGATCTGCGCTGCGCGCGACGCGCGTTCGCCGCGCGGCTTGCCCGCGTAGATCGCCGGAACCTCGACGTTGCCGAGCGCCGAGAGGTCGGTCAGCAGGTGATAGCGCTGGAAGATGAAGCCGAAGTGCTCGCGGCGCAGCGCGGCCAGTTCGTCGGGCTCCAGTTTTGCGGTGTCGCGGCCGTTGACCCGGTACGATCCCGAGGTCGCCCGGTCGAGGCAGCCCAGGATGTTCATCAGGGTGGACTTGCCCGAACCGGACTGGCCGACGATGGCGACCATCTCGCCGGCCTCGATGGTCAGGTCGATGTCCTTGAGCGCCGCGAAGACGCCGTCACCCGAAGGATACTCGCGCCGGACGTGCGAGAGCGAGAGGAGCGGGGCGGGTTCCATCACCCGCCTCAGAAGCCCGGCGGCCCCATGCGGCGGCGACCGCTCGTTCCGCTATCGGCCTTGGCCTCGCCGATGACGACGTTCTCGCCTTCCTTGAGGCCCGACAGGACCTCGACGTTGACGTTGTTGTTGAGGCCGATCCTGACCTTGCGGCTCTCGATTGTCCCGTCTTCTGTCTTCACGCGGACGGCATAGGTGCCATCCTTGCCCTTCGCGCCGAGCGCGGTGGCCGGGATCGTCAGCGCATTGGCGCGGCGGTCGAGGACGATGGTGACCTTGGCGGTCATCAGCGCGCGCAGGCGGTTGTCCTCGTTGGGCACCTCGAACAGCGCGTTGTAATAGATCGCGGTGCTGGAGGACGAACTGCTCGACGAGGAACTGCTGGAACTGGAGCTGACTTCATCGACGATAGATTCCGGCGCCGGTTCGATCATGCGCAGTTTGGCCTCGTAGCGCTTGTCGGGATCGCCGAGGATGGTGAAGTAGACCGGCAGGTCGGGCTTCACGTTGATGACGTCGGCTTCCGAGACCTCGGCCTTGATCGTCATCACGTCCAGCTTGGCAAGGATCACGATAGTCGGCGCCGACTGGTTGGCGTTGACGGTCTGGCCCTGCTTGGTGACGACGGCGACGACGACGCCGTCCATCGGCGCGGTGATCTTGGTGTAGCCCAGCTGCACTTCGGCGGTGTTGACGCTGACGCTGGCGGCGCGGATCTGCGCTTGCAGGGCGTCGTAGCTGGCCTGGGCGGACTGCAGTTCCTGCCGTGCCGTCTCGAAGTCCTGCTGCGATGTCGCCTCGCCGGCGCCAAGCATCTTCTGGCGGTTGAAGGCAAGCTGCGTGCGCGCCAGCGTGGCCTTTGCCGATGCGGCCTGCGCCTGCATGTTGGCAAGGTCGGCGCGGGCGGTCTCCAGGCTGTTGGTCTGGGTGCGCGGATCGATCAGGCCGATGAGGTCGCCCTTGTGGACCACGTCGCCGATCTCGAAGTTCAGTTCGTCGAGACGGCCGGACACCTGCGCGCCGACGCTGACGAGTTCCTTCGGCTCCAGCGTGCCCGTCGCCTCGACGGTGCGTTCGAGCGCCCCGCGCGCGACCTTTACGGTCGCGACGTCAGGCTCGGCCGGAGCGGCGAGGAACAGCTTCCAGACAAGAAGGAGAACGCACGCGCCGAGTACGACGCCGCCGATCACGATGCGACGAGTGGTGAACATGCTGCTTCGTATGGCCGCTGGAAGGCAGCTTGTAAGCAGGGATTTTGGTAGCAATGTGTAACGGTTGCGCCCATCCCTGCGACAAAGCGCGACTGTGCCGGAGCCGACCGGTCCGGCCGGTCAGCCCTGATAGATACCTGAGGGCGTACCCATCACGCCCGCATCGACCTCGTAGAGCGCGCCGTCGAATTCCGATTCCGGCAGGCCCGTTGCCGCAGAAGTCACGAACATGCGGTCGAGGTTCTCCCCGGCAAAGGCGATGTTGGTGATGCGCCTGGCGGGCAGCTCGATCGAGCGGTCGCGGGTGCCGTCGGGCGCGAAGCGGCTGATACGGCCGCCGTCCCAGTGGGCAACCCAGAGGAACCCTTCCGCATCGGTGGTCATGCCGTCGGGATAGCCGTCGTCCTCGGAGAAGCGGATGAATTCCTGCCGATCACGGGCGCCGCTTGCGTCGAGGGCGAAGCGGTAGATCGTACGGCGTCCGGAATCCGTGTGGTAGAGCCAGTTTCCGCAAGGCGAGAACGCCGGGCCGTTGGTCACGGTGTAGCCGGTGTCGATGACCTGCCAGTCGCCCTGCGGCGACAGGCGGTAGAACGAGCCGGAGACTTCCTCCTCGGCCATGTCCATGGTGCCGCACCAGATGGCGCCGTGGCGGTCGGCCTTGCCGTCGTTCATGCGGTTGCCGGGCAGGTGCGGCTCGGGGTTGGAGCGCTCGCCGATGGTCAGCGGATCGAGGGTGATCGCGGCGACGCCGTCGCGGAAACCACCGAGGAAGCCGCCGGAAGCACGCGGAGCCACCCAGCCGAGCGGCGCGGGCATGTCCCAGCGTTCAATGGCGCCGGTGGCCAGCGTCAGCCGGTTGAGGGCGGGGGCGAGGATATCTACCCAGTAGAACGCGCCATCTCGCTCGCACCAGAGCGCGCCTTCGCCGAGGGTGTCGCGCACGTCGCGCTCGATCTTGCGCCAGAGGGTCATTCGCAGTCTCTCCCGGTCGGGGGTGAAGGAGGCCCACCCCGCTGCGACTAGGTCCTGCGGACCAAGTCTCACTGCCCCTCCCGCAAGCGGGAGGGGTATCTTCATGTCTTCCCTCCCGCTTGCGGGAGGGGTTGGGGGCGGGCCTCTTCGCGGCCTCAGTGGTTGTCGCGCGGCAGGCCCATGGTCTGGGCGATGCGCTGGTACTTTTCCGCGCCCTCGAGGATTGCGCCGGTATCCATCTGCCCCACGAGGGCGCGCTGGATTTCCTGCCACGGCGTCTGCGAGGCGGGGTACTGGTAGCCGCCTGCGGCCTCCATCTCGGCACGGCGCGTCGCCATCTCCTCGTCGGAGATCAGCACGTCCACTTTGCCTGCCTTGAGGTCCATGCGCACCCGGTCGCCGGTCCGGAGCAGCGCGAGGCCGCCCATCGCCGCCGCTTCCGGCGAGGCGTTGAGGATCGACGGGCTCCCCGAAGTGCCCGACTGGCGGCCGTCGCCGATGCAGGGCAGGGCGCTGACGCCCTCGGTGATGAGGTAGGCGGGCGGGCGCATGTTCACGACTTCAGCCGCGCCGGGGTAACCGATCGGCCCCGCGCCGCGCATGAACATCAGCGTCTCGGGGGTGATGCCGACCGAGGGATCGTCGATGCGGTGGTGGTAGTCCTCGGGACCGTCGAACACCACGGCGGGGCCTTCGAAGGCGTCCGGGTCTTCGGGGTTCGAGAGGTAGCGGTCGCGGAACTCCTTGGAGATCACGCTGGTCTTCATGATCGCCGCGTCGAACAGGTTGCCCGACAGGACGAGGAAGCCCGCTTCCTCGACCAGCGGATCGTCGAAGGTCTTGATGACCTTGGCGTCCTCGATCGTGGCGTCACGGCAGTTGTCGCCGATGGTCTTGCCGTTGACGGTGAGGGCGCTCTCCTGGATCAGTCCCTGGCCGATCAACTGCGCGACGACGGCGGGGACGCCGCCCGCGTGGTAGTAGTCCTCGCCCAGATACTCACCGGCGGGCTGCAGGTTCACCAGCAGCGGGATCTTGTGGCCAAGGCGCTCCCAGTCCTTGAGCGGCAGGTCCACGCCGACGTGGCGGGCGAGGGCTGCCAGGTGGATCGGCGCGTTGGTCGAACCGCCGATCGCGGCGTTGACGACGATCGCGTTGTGGAAGGCGTCGAGGGTCAGGATGTCCGAGGGCTTGAGGTCCTCGCGCACCATGTCGACGATGCGCTTGCCGGTGTGGTAGGCGCATTCCTGGCGGTCGCGGTAAGGCGCGGGGATCGCCGCCGAGCCGGGCAGCATCATGCCCAGCGCCTCGGCCAGCGAGTTCATCGTCGTCGCCGTGCCCATCGTGTTGCAGTAGCCGGTCGAGGGCGCCGAGGAGGCGACGAGCTTGATGAAGCCGTCCGCGTCCAGTTCGCCCGCCGCCATCATCTGACGGCCCTTCCAGACGATCGTGCCCGAACCGGTGCGCTCGCCTTTGTGCCAGCCGTTGAGCATCGGGCCGACCGACAACGCAATGGCGGGGATATTGACGGTCGCGGCGGCCATGAGCATCGCCGGGGTCGTCTTGTCGCAGCCGGTGGTCAGCACCACGCCGTCGAGCGGGTAGCCGTAGAGCGCCTCGACGAGGCCAAGGTACGACAGGTTGCGGTCGAGCCCGGCGGTGGGCCGCTTGCCGGTTTCCTGGATCGGGTGGACCGGGAATTCCAGAGCGATGCCGCCCATCTCGCGGATGCCTTCGCGGATGCGCTCGGCCAGCACGAGGTGGTGGCGATTGCACGGGCTAAGGTCGCTGCCCGACTGGGCGATGCCGATGATCGGCTTGCCCGAACGCAGTTCTTCAAGGCTGAGGCCGAAGTTCAGATATCGCTCCAGGTAGAGCGAGGTCATGTCGATGTTGTCGGGATTGTCGAACCAGGCGCGCGAGCGCAGCTTGGGAGCAGGGGTTTCGGTCATGGTTGTTTTCTTTGGTCCGGTTCAGCGCGGAGAAGTGGTGACGCGGTAGATCATGACATGCCGGTACGGCTTGCCGGGATCGACGCGGGTGCTCGGGAAGTTGGCGTGGTTGGGGCTGTCGGGGAACTTCTGCGGTTCCAGCGCGATGCCGTCGCCCATGCGGTAGAGGTGGCCCTGCTTGCCGATGAAGGTGCCGTCGAGGAAGTTGCCGGAGTAGAACTGGACGCCAGGCTCGGTCGTCAGCAGTTCCAGCACGCGGCCCGAGACGGGGTCTTCTAGGCGGGCGGCGAGTTCGGGGGTCTTGGTCTGGCCCTTGTCGAGCGCGAAGTTGTGATCGAAGCCGCGCCCGTAGACGATCTGCTGGTCGTTGCCGTCGCGCAGGCCCACGGCGACCGGCTTGCCGTTGCGGAAGTCGAACGGCGTGCCCTCGACGGCGCGCAGTTCGCCGGTCGGGATCAGCTTTTCGTTGACGGGAGTGTACTTGCTCGCCGGGAGGGTGAGCACGTTGGTCATCGCATCGCGCTCCGACCCTTCGCCCGCCATATTGAAGATGGCGTGGTTGGTCATGTTGAGCACGGTCGGCTTGTCGGTCGTCGCGTCGAAGACGATCTGCAGGTTGCCGGATTCGTCGAGCGAATAGGTGACCTTCGCCTTCACGGTGCCGGGGTAGCCGGAATCGCCGTCAGGGCTGACCAGCGAGAACACCGCCGTCGCCACCTTGCCCGACTTCACCGATTCGAGCTTCCAGTTCTGCACATCGAAGCCCTTGCCGCCGCCGTGGAGCGACTGGCCGTGGTCGTTGCCGGGAAGCTGGTAGGTCTTGCCATCGAGCGTGAACTTGCCGTCGGCGATGCGGTTGCCGTAGCGGCCGATGGTTGCGCCCCAGAAGTTCGGGCGCGTCTCGAAGTCGGAGAGCTTGTCGTAGGCGACGAGGACGTCGGCGGTCTTGCCGTCGCGATCGGGCGCATTCAGCTTCCACAGCGTCGCGCCGAAGGTCAGGATCGTGGCGGAAACGCCGTTACCTGCCGTCAGCGTCACCGCGGTGACTTCGCTGCCGTTCGACAGCTTGCCCGCGCTCGCCTGCGTCGCTTCGGTGGCCAGCGCGGCATTGGCGCCGAATGCCAGTGCCAGAACCGACGCTGCCGTCGTGATGGCCTTGACCGGATTCCTCATTCCCTTAGCTCCCGCATTTCGGTGAGATTTCGATTCTTGTACGAAGACGCGCCCCATTGACGACGCCGCTTCGCGCATATAGTCCGACAAATAGAAAGAGCGCAAGCCGGTTCACGGTACAAGTGGTCGTCCGGCGTCGCTATCGAGAGGAATGTCATGCCCCCAGTGGTCTCATCCACCGACGCCCCGGTGCTGCACGCCCAGCCCGCAGGCGTGCGCTACGGTCCCGCGCTTACGCTGCTCGCCAGCCTGTTCTTCATGTGGGGCTTCATCACCGTCATCAACAATACGCTGCTGCCGCACCTGCGCAGCGTATTCGAGCTGAGCTACACCCAGACGACACTGATCGAATCGGTATGGTTCATCGCCTACTTCGTGGCCTCGATCCCGTCAGCCAAGCTGATCGAGCGGATCGGCTATCAGAAGTCGCTCGTCGCGGGCCTGCTCATCATGGCTGCAGGCGCATGCGGCATGATGCTGGCAGCGAGCATCCCGTCCTACGGCGTCACGCTCGTCATGCTGTTCGTCATCGCCAGCGGCATCACCCTACTGCAGGTGGCCGCGAACCCCTACGTCGCTGTCGTCGGCAAACCGGAGACCGCGTCCTCGCGCCTCAATCTGGTGCAGGCGCTGAACTCGGCGGGCACGATGCTGGCGCCGCTCTTCGGGGCCTACCTGATCCTCGGTCGTTCCAAGGGTGGCACGGCGACCGCCGGGACCGTCCTGACCGAAGCCGAGCGCATGGCGGACGCCCACTCGGTGATCCTGCCTTACGCGCTCGTCGCCGTGGTGCTGGTGATCCTCGCGGTCATCATCGCCAAGTTCCCGCTGCCCGCTATGGGTTCGGCCGACTCGCGCGCCGCCAAGGAGGAGCGCAAGCACCTCTCGCTCTGGAACCACCGCAACCTGGTGTTCGGCGTGCCCGCGATCTTCATCTATCTGATCGCGGAAATCGGCGTCGCCAACCTCTTCGTGAACTTCGTCAGCCAGCCTGACATCGCCAACCTGACGCATGAGCAGGCCGGCAAGTACCTGTCGTTCCTGTGGGGCGGCATGATGGTCGGTCGCTTCGCCGGGTCGCTGGTCATGCAGCGCTTCGACGCGGGCAAGGTGCTGGCATTCTTCTCGATCGGGGCCTTCGCGGTGATGATGGTGACGGTGTTCGCCCACGGCGAAGTGGCGATGTGGTCGCTGATCCTCGTCGGCCTGTTCCACTCGATCATGTTCCCGACCATCTTCACCCTCGGCATCAAGGGCCTCGGCCCGCTGACCGAGGAAGGTTCCGGCCTGCTCGTCATGGCGATCGCAGGTGGCGCTCTGGTCGTGGTGCAGGGCTGGCTGGCCGACAACTACGGCCTGCAGACCTCGTTCCTGCTGACGGCGGCTTGCGAACTCTACGTGCTGTTTTACGCCCTGTGGGGCAGCAAGCCGACCAACGCGGTGCCGCCGCCGGAAGCGACTTTCGAATAACGCTTCAGGCACGCAAAAAAGCCCCGGCGAGAGATCGTCGGGGCTTTTTTTGTTTAAGAAGCAAGAGGAAGTCGCAGGGGTTTACCACCCCTGCACCCCGTGGACTTGGCGACGAGGTGCGCGCAGCAGTCTCGGTGCTCTATTGCGCCGCAGGCTATTCAGTCTCCCGGCTCACCCTCGTGGATGAGGAGGCGGCGCGCGTGACCTCGACGATATACGGGGTGCAGGGGTGGTAAACCCCTGCGAATTCCCCTTGTTCAATCTTCCATCGAGCTACGCGTATCTTCCAGAGCCAGATCCACCAGCACGTTCATCGCCTCCGCAGCAGCAGCAGCATCCCCTGCGGCGATCGCGTCGTAGACCTTGACGTGATCCGGGATCGGATTGCGCGGCAGGGCGCGGGCGCGTTGCTTGAACTGCGTGGTCCAGTTCACTGCCGCGCCGATCGAGGCGCTGAGGGTCAGAAGCGCGTCGTTGCGCGTCGCCTGAAGGATGGCCTTGTGAAAGTCGCGGTCAGCGGCGCGTCCGGCCTCGGTGGTGAGGGTATGGCGGCGCATGGCGGTGAGGGCGTCCTTCATCGCTTTCAGGTCGGCCTTATCTCGGCGTTGGGCGGCGAGGCGGGCAGCGGCGGGTTCGACGATGGCGCGCAGTTCGAACAGGCTGCGGACGAATTCGATGTCGGGCTCGCCTGCGAAGGCCCAGCCGAGCACTTCGGGGTCGAGCAGGTTCCAGCGATCACGCGGGAGGACGCGCGTGCCGGCCTTGGGGCGGCTCGCGACGAGGCCCTTGGCGGTGAGCACCTGGATCGCCTCGCGGTAGGCGCTCCGGGAGACCTGCAGTTCCTCGGCGAAGGCGACTTCGCCCGACAGAATGTCGCCGGGAGCATATTTGCCTGACAAGATGGCGGTGCCGAGCTTGTGTGCAATGGCTCCGTGCAGTCTGCGGCCGGGGCCTCGGGCTTCCTCGCCCTGTTTGATGTTTTCGTCGGCGGTCGTCAAATCGGCATCTGGCACAGGTATGGGCTCCTCCGGGAGCGAAACTAACAGCGGTTTGCACGAGAAGGAACGACAAACATTGCGTTTCGCTCGCACAGGAAATATGTCGGAGTAAATAGGGAGTGCCCAATGACTGAATTTCGTTCCATCGTCGCCGCTACCGGTGAGCCTCAGGGTGAGCCGCTCGCCATCAGCACCACCGCTGATGTGGCCGCTGCCTGCGCCGCCGCGGCTGCTGCGTTCGACACCTACCGCGCCACCGATCGCGAGACGCGCGCTGCGTTTCTCGAGCGAATCGCTGACGAGATCATGGCGATCGGTGAGCCGCTGATCGAAGCCTACATCGCCGAGAGCGGCCTGCCGCGCGGTCGCGGCGAGGGTGAGCGTGGTCGTACCTGTGGTCAGCTGCGCCTGTTCGCCGACGTCGTGCGCAAAGGCCAGTGGCAGCAGCTTCGTATCGATCCCGCGCTGCCCGACCGCGCGCCGCTGCCGCGTCCGGACCTGCGCTTGCGCATGATCCCGGTCGGTCCGGTCGCAGTGTTCGGCGCCTCGAACTTCCCGCTCGCGTTCTCGACGGCGGGTGGTGACACCGCTTCGGCGCTGGCGGCGGGCTGCCCGGTCGTCGTCAAGGGCCACCCGGCGCACCCGGTCACCGGCGCGCTGATCGCTGCCGCCATCACCAAGGCGGTGAAGGATGCGGGTCTGCCCGAGGGCGTGTTCCAGCACCTCGTCGGTCCCTCGAACGAACTGGGCGCGGCGCTCGTGCAGCACCCGGCGATCATGGCGGTCGGCTTCACCGGTTCGCGTGGCGGCGGTCTTGCTCTCGCCAGGCTCGCGCAGGCGCGCGAAGTGCCGATCCCGGTCTATGCCGAAATGTCGAGCATCAACCCCGTCCTGCTGCTTCCCGAGGCGCTCAAGGCGCGCGGCGAAGTGCTCGGCGCGGCTTTCGTCGGCTCGCTGACGATGGGTGCAGGCCAGTTCTGCACCAATCCCGGCCTGATCCTTGCCGTCGAGGGCGAGGGGCTGGATGCCTTCGTAACCGCCGCCACCACCGGCGTGTCGGAAGCCAAGCCGCAGACCATGCTGACCACCGGCATCGCCGCAGCGTACGCCAAGGGCGTCGCTGCGCTCCAAGCTCTTCCCGGCGTCGAAACGCTGGCCAAGGGCGAAGAGGGCAGCGTCACCACCGGCGGCGCGATCCTGTTCCAGACCTCGGCCGCGCAGTTCCTTGCGGACAAGGCGGCGGGCGACGAAGTGTTCGGCGCCTCCTCGATCGTCGTGCGCTGCAAGGACGAAGCCGAGCTGCTGACCGTACTCGAAGGCCTTGAAGGCCAGCTGACCGCAACCCTCCACATGGACGATGCCGACGAGGGCGCCGCCGCCCGCGTCCTGCCGGTGCTGGAGCGCAAGGTCGGCCGCATCCTCGTCAACGGCTGGCCCACCGGCGTCGAAGTGTGCCACGCGATGGTCCACGGCGGCCCGTTCCCCTCGAC